>NZ_CP146069.1:1800066-1957887 GCF_037023735.1 Roseovarius sp. S88
GAAGTTGGCAGGTTCCCCACCGGCCATCTTGATCATGTCGAGCGTCGCCATGGCCAGGCCCGCGCCATTCACGATGCAGCCAATTTCACCTTCAAGGCCGATGTAGTTCAGGCCGCGATCACCGGCATAGGTTTCGCGTGGATCTTCCTGGCTTTTGTCGCGCAGCTCGGAAATTTTGGGGTGTCGGTAAAGCGCATTGGTGTCAAAACTCACCTTGGCATCAAGCGCCACGATCTCATTGCTGGTGGTCACAACGAGCGGGTTGATCTCAACCATGTTGGCGTCCATCTCAGACATCATCTGATAACAACCCATGATAGTCTTGCTCGCCTGCGCGATGAGTTGTGGTTCGAGCCCAAGGGAGAACGCAATCTCACGTGCCTGGAAGGCCTGCATGCCCACGGCCGGGTCAACGACAGACCGAATGATCGAGTCAGGCTCTTCGGCAGAAATCTCTTCAATCTCCATGCCACCTTCAGCAGAGGCGACCACAACCACGCGTTCCAATTTGCGGTCCATCACGAAGCCCAGGTAAATTTCCTGCGCAATATCCGTGGCCTCCTCGATATAAAGGCGGCTGACCATCTTGCCTTGAGGTCCGGTTTGATGCGTCACAAGTTTGCGGCCAAGCATCCATTGTGCGGCATCCCAAATCTCTTCTTCGCTTTTGCAGATGCGAACACCGCCCGCCTTGCCGCGGGCACCTGAATGGATTTGCGCTTTGACCACCCAAGAGTCGCCCGAAAGTTCGGAGCAGCGATACACAGCTTGTTCTGGGCTATATGCAATGCCCCCGCGCGGAATATTAACGCCGAATTTGCTGAGCAGTTTCTTGGCCTGGTATTCGTGGATATCCATCAAAAGGATCCTCCCTTAAAGTGTCTAAGCTTATCGTGGGGGAAAGTAGTTCTTTTCGCTATGTCCCTGCGGGTAAGAAATTACGCACCGCGGGTAGGCGCGGGCTACCCGTTGAACGGTTTTCTGGATGCAATGGGATGCGGAGGTGTGGATTTTCTTATTAAAGTCATAGTGTTTTGGCTACATGTCGTTTCACAGGGATGTGGAATTTTGCAAAATTCCACATTGGAAAATTGCAATTTTCCAATTCCTTTGCGGCAAACACGCTTCTACAAAATGCGGCGTATCGGTTCGCGGTTACAAAAAATGACTAGCTGGCCGGCATTCTCGACCGCTTGAAATCCGCGACGCTCAAGCTCTCGCAGGAATGTAGCCCGACCAACATAACGTTCGATATCTCGTACGCTCCGCCTGATCACGCTTCCATCGCGCGCGGCCTTTGCGGCAAAGATGCCTGCCATCCAATGTTCAGGCGTAATCGTGCCATTTTGTGTCATGGCCCGATACTTGATCTCTTTTGTTAAGACCGAGTTAATCCTGGCCCGGCGTTACCAGATCCCCGGGACGCTCACCTTTCAGGAACGCTTCCAAGTTATCGATGGCGCGATGGCCCATGGCTTCGCGCGTGCCATCCGTGGCACTTCCCAGATGCGGGGCCAGAACAATATTGTCATAGGTTAGAAAGCGCGGATCAAGCGCAGGTTCATTGTGATACACATCCAGTCCCGCCGCAGACAGTTTACCACTGTCGAGCGCATCAAAGAGCGCATCTTCATCCACCACATCGCCGCGCGCTGAATTCACTAGGATCGCGCCGGGTTTCAAAGCGCCGAACACATCGGCGTTGATCATTTTGTAGGTGTCAGCACCGCCAGGACAGTGCAGGGACAGGAAATCGGATTGCGCTGCAACCTCCGTCATCGAGCCCAACTGTTCCGCATTGCCGTTGGCCGCCTTGATGTCGTCTGGCACGTTCCACGCATCCTGAAACACCACGCGCATGCCAAACCCGTTATGCGCCCGGCGCGCCATCGCTTGACCGATACGGCCAAAGCCAATGATACCAAGCGTGGCCCCGGTGACCTTCTTGCCGATCATATGCGTGGGCCGCCAGCCTTTCCAGCCACCAGCCCGTGTTTCACGCTCACCTTCGCCGATACGGCGGGCGGCGGCAAACATCAGGCCCATCGCCAAGTCAGCAGTGCAATCAGTGAGCACATCAGGCGTGTTGGTGACCGCGATACCATTGGCGTGCGCCGCATCGATATCAATGTGATTGAAACCTACGCCGTAATTGGCAAAGATCTTCAGCTTGCCTTTCGCGGCCGGGTAAAACTCCGCCGGAATTTTATCCGAGACGGTGGGCATGATCACGTCATAGGTTTCTGCCGCGGCCATCCATTCATCGTGGCTCATGGACGTGTCGGGATTGCGCAGCGTCACTTCGCCAAGCCCGGCCTGCTCAAGACGGCTCTCTGCCGCCTTGGGCCAGGCCCTGGTCACCAAAATTTTCATTTATCTTCCTGTCCTTCAGGCCGCTTTTACGACCGGCGCATTCACATTGGGTGTGGTCGCACGGAACTGTGCCTGTGCCGCGGCCACTCCGGACCCTGGCTCAATTTTTGCACCGGCGTCAACCAATGCCATCTCCGCCGCTGAAATCGCGCCGCACAGCATGACCGGATTGAGAGACCCCAGATGTCCGATGCGGAAGGCTTTGCCCATCAGTTTGTTGAGACCTGTGCCTAACGACGTTTGGTACTTGTAATAGGCTGTCGAGATCACGTCGCGTGCGTCCACACCCTCAGGCGCGTAAATCGCCGAAACGGTGTCCGAGTGCCACTCGGGACCGCGTGCCACCAATTCACATCCATCCCAAGCGTCCACAGCGGCGCGAACGCCTTCTGCCAAGCGCTTGTGACGCGCCCAGATGCTTTCCATGCCCGTTTCCAGCATCATGTCCAGCGAACAGCGCAAGCCGCGCAGGAGTTGGGTCGCTGGTGTGTATGGGAAATACCCGGTGTCATTCAGCTTGATCATGTCTTCAAAGCTGAAATAGCAGCGCGCCATGCCAGCATCGGCCAGAGCCTTGTTCGCGGCAAGTGCCTTTTCCGAAGCGCCAAGAATGCCAAGACCTGCAGGAAGCATGAAGCCTTTCTGAGAGCCGGAGACGGCAAGGTCCACGCCCCATTTGTCCATCTCAAATTCAATTGAGGCAATGGAGCTAACGCCATCAACAAACAGCATCGCTGGGTGGTCAGCGGCATCCAGCGCCTTTCGCACGCCTTCTATGTCTGACGTCACGCCTGTGGCGGTTTCGTTTTGCGTCGCAAACACAGCTTTGATTTTGTGCTCTTTGTCATCAGCAAGATGCGTCGCATAGTCTTCGATCGGTACACCTTTGCCCCATTCGACGTCGATCAATTCGACATCAAGGCCCAGACGCTCGGCCATATCGACCCAGAGAAGAGAAAACTGACCAAACCGAGACATAAGAACCTTGTCGCCGGCCTGCAGTGTGTTCTGAATCGCCGATTCCCAGGCACCGGTGCCGGAAGAGGGAAACACGAAGATCCGACCTGTCTCCATGCGGTAGGCCTTTTTGAGATCAGTCAGCAGACCTTGGACAAAATCCGGGAAGTCCGGAGCGCGCATGTCTTCCATGGGCAGGTTCATCGCCTGACGCACAGGCTCAGGCACATTGGTGGGCCCAGGAATGTAAAGGTGCTGAAATCCGTTCATCGTCGTCGCGCTCCATAATCAGTCTCGTTGATCGACGGAGCTAACATGCAATTTTCGTCTGAAAAGAGGGTTTTTTCGTCAAAGCGCCCGAAACTGCCCGAAGGGTAGGTAATTCCTACCCGCAAGGGTGAGAAAAAGCCGCGAAATCCCAGTCGGCATACTTTTGTATGCGGAATTTTCTTTTGATTTCATCGGGTTCTGATGCTCTAGTGTCGTAAAGCATACCATCTGAAACTGGGCAGATGGCTATAGTCGAAAGAGAGATTCGGTATGAAAATTGCCCGGGATATGATGGCATTGGCTCAAAACCCTCCCATTCCGACAGATGACCTGCCGCATGTGATTGTGGCGGACCGCCAATTGATTGTGTGTCAGGGAATCGGGTCTCTTGTGGCGCAGATTGCCGAGGTGGAGCTTGGTGAATACGCAACCGACAAGGCCAGTCTCAAGGCGTTGCTGTCGAGGGCAAGGGGTAAGACAATCCTCATTCTCGGTGTACGTCTGGCGGATGGGGATTTGACGCACGTGCTTGATATGGTGCGCAAGGACCATCCGGAGGTAATGGTTGTCGTGGTGGCCGAAGACAGTGAATTCGCGTTTATCCGCACAGCGATCAAGTCCGGGGCCAATTCAGTGTGCATGATGGGGCAGGTTCTCACCAGCCTGCCGCGCATTTTGGGCAAGCTGATCGAGGGCCATTCAATTGTGCCTACGGATATCTTGCGTAAGCTGACGTCCGAAGCGGCGGATACCCTGTCGCGGCGCGAGCATGAGATCCTCGGGCTTTTGGGCGATGGACTGACGAATTTCCAGATTTCCGCACGGCTGGGGCTGAGCGAGAATACGGTGAAATACTACCTCAAAGCGATCTATCAGAAGCTTGAAGTGAACTCCCGCGGGGCCGCGATTGCGAAATATGTAGCCGGGAACTATTGAGTAACCGTTACGCGCGAACCTTGTCCACCGAAGCCTCAAAAAGATCAGGCGCATGAATAGACTGCACAGATTGTGGCAAGGAGCTGGCACCACGTCGGAGCGTTTCCCAAAAAACATGCGGAACAGATGTTCGCAAAAGCCGCGAAACGCCCCGGATTGACAGATTTTACACTGTGCGCGAGCAATCTTAGTTTTTCGCGACTTGCGCGGTATTGCTCGCTCTGCGCAGGCATAAGAAGACATTTTGACGCTTACGCCTTTTTGATCGGTAAACGGCGTCGAACCAGTTCCAAAAACCACTGAACCCCCGGCACAAGCGCGGCGTCATTAAAATCGTACTCCGGGTTGTGAAGTGGGGCGCTGTCCCCGTTTCCGATGAACGCGAATGCGCCGGGCGCTATTTTCAGGGCTTGCGCGAAATCTTCGGCCCCGCCGGTCCGCGGCGCATCGCCATTGACGTTTTCAGACCCAAACACCGCTGTCGCTGCGCTGAGGCAGTGGTCGGTGGCCTGCGCGTCGTTAACTGTGGGGATGAAAACGCGATCATAGACCACCTCGACACTGCATCCGTGGGCCGTCGCCATGCCTTCGGCTATGCGATGCATGCGGTCCTCAATCTTCTGGCTGACCGCATCATCAAAGTGGCGGCAATCGCCTTCGATCCAGGCCTCTCCTGCAATAGCGTTCGTGACGTTATCGCCACCGATCGATGTCACAGACACCACAGCCAGTTCCGCCGGATTGATCGACCGCGATACAATCGTCTGCAGCTCACCGACAATGGCACATGCACACACAATCGCGTCGCGGCAGTCATCCGGACGTGATGCATGACCACCACGGCCACGCACGACGATCCGAAATCCGTCTTCTGCGCCCATAAAGGGTCCGGGGCGAATTTCAAACGAACCTACCGGCAGACCAGGCATGTTGTGCAACCCATAGATTTCATCAAAACCGAGCCGCGACCCCAGACCGTCTTTGATCATGGCCTTCATGCCCTGGCCCCATTCCTCAGCTGGCTGAAACACAAACCGTACCGTGCCATCAAACCCACCATCACGGGCCAATGCCGCGGCGGTTCCCAAAAGGATGGCGGTATGACCATCGTGACCGCAGGCGTGCATAAGTCCCGGCTTGGACGACGCATATGGCAGATTGGTAGTTTCTTGGATGCGCAAACAGTCCATATCGGCCCGTAGAGCTATGGTTCGCCCACCGCTGCCACAGCGCAGCGTTGCGACAACGCCGGTTCCACCGATGCCCGTCTCAATGTCGTCGAACCCAAATTCTCTCAGACGCGCGACAACAAAACGTGCGGTTTCCTCTTCCTCGAACCCGAATTCAGGGTTTTCATGCAGATGACGCCGCCATTCGCGCATTGGTTCGGCTAATTCAGTCGGGGTCAAATGTCATTCCCTTTCTCAGATGGCGGACATCATGATGGTAGACGCAACGGATGCCCAACTCAAAGCACTAGGTTGTGGCTTGAGGCATTTGGAGCAACAGCCTTGAAAGGCGTCAATGTGGTGCGCGGCAAGGCGTGACGCAATTGAGACATGTCTGCTCTCACAAAACCCTGCTGTGCAAATTCAAAACGCCGCCGAAGTATCTGGCGGCGCATGTCAAAGGCCAGGGTTAAGATCGGTCCCTGCTTCTAAGTCTCAGTTTGATCCATGCTCACGACCCTTCCTCTGCCACGTCCACCTCGTGCCACAAGATGCGGTCGCTTTTGACGGCGGGCATGTTGCGAACACGGGGAGAGAGGGCGACTAACTGGCTTCGGTGGAAGGGGATCAGCGTGCCTGAAATTTCAGCAAGATACTCCTGCGCGTCGATATAGGCCTGTTTGCGCTCGTAAAAGTCCAGCTTGGCTTGTGCGCGTTCCAGGGCGAAATCAAAGTTATGATCGCTAAGGTAGCTTTCGTTCCACTTGGCCTCGGATGAAAATGCTTCGCTGAGGGCCTGATGTGCCGGGCGTTCGCCCCAGCTTGTGGCAAAGGTGTCTTTTTTCATCCAGACCTCAGACCAGTACCCATCGGCGGCGGCGTTGACGATTTTGACGTGAATACCCGCTTCTGCGGCCTGTTGTTGAAACACTACGGCCATAGAGGACCACACGCCATCAATTGGGGCGACATGCAGCTTGATCTTGAGGCCTTTGGGATAACCCGCTTCGACCAGAAGGTCCTTGGCGCGTTGGATGTCCCGAGGGCAATCGAGGTCGGCGCGGTACTGGTCGTTTGGTGCCACGGGTGTATCACAGCTGATCGTACCACCACCGTCGAGGGCAAGCTTCAGCATTTCTTCGCGGTCAACCACCAGGCGCAGAGCCTGCCGTACGCGCATGTCGTCAAACGGGGCCACATCGGTGCGAAAAACAAGACCAGACCAATTGCCCGTGGGAATGTCCTGTACCACGTAACGGTCCGAGCGCAGCAAAGCGCGGCGCATCAGCGGTTTGACCCCGCGCTCCATATCAAGCTGGCCGGCAAGAAACGCCTGCAGACGGGTGTTGCTGTCGGGTATGCCGATGAGTTCGATGCGCTCTAGTTTGGGTGCGCCTTCCCAATAATCCTCGTTAGCTTCCAGTATAGTGATGCCATCGGCGTCGAACTTGGAGATTTTGAACGGACCGGTGCCAATGCCGGTTTTGGCGATGGTGTCGTCTGAGCCTTCTGGGATCATACGCAAGCGCGGATCCATGAGCTGCAAGGGCAGGTCGGCAAAAGTTGAAGCGAGAGTAAGTTGCACGGTGAAGGGATCAAGTGCCGTGACATCAGTGACCATTTCGATGACTGCGCGCGCCGGACTATCGCGTTCAGGGTCAAGCACCCGCGTTAGCGAATAAACCACATCATCCGCGTCAAAGGGGCTGCCATCGTGGAACCGCACGTCCTCACGCAATTTCAAGGTCCAGACAGTTCCATCCTCGTTGGCGGACCACGACTTGGCCAGATCAGGCGAAGGACGTCCCTCGGCACTGGGTCGGATAAGCCGGTTCATTATCTTTTCGGTGATCTGAAGCACGCGACCCTTGTCGATAGGATCAAGACTGGATAGCCCGCCGGAGCCGACGTCATGCGCCATGCGGAACACGCCGTCTGCGACGGCTGGCTGTGCGGCCAGGCCAAGTGAAATTGCGGTGGCCAGCGATGCCAGCCAGAAAGCACGTTTTTTCATTCTTGTTCCCTGCTGTTTACGCAGTGTTGCGGGTTCAGCAGCAGGGATCAAGTGATTCAAAGGATTGTTCTGATCACAATGTCAGCGGCAGCGCGGATCATTGATGCCCGAGCAGGTTCTGAGATTGGTCAGAAACGGACTTGACGGTAGCACACCGGTGGAGCTGAAGGTTGGTGTTGATGTCGCGTCGGGATTGAGCGCGCGAGCCACAGCGAGCGGGCTGGAAAACGTGCCGCGATCCTCAACACCATGCGTTTCACCGCTGCGATCACCGCCACCTGCACCATCGGCAGCACCAGATGCGCCGCTGCCGGAACCGGCTCCACCAGAGGCATCAAACGCCTGGGCAGCCGGGGCCACTGATAACGTGGCGACCAACGCGATAGCAAAACTAGCCCGCATGGAATTTTCAAATTTAGAATAGAGTATCATAACGTTTACCCCCAATATTTAATGAACGTCTTGAGAGTATTTGTTGGTGTAGAAGCAGTCAAAAATTGTCTTATTTTAGTCTTAATTTGCAAAGCTTTAAGAAACAGTGTTCAGGTAAACAGGGTTGCTTTTTCCGGTTAGTGTTTCAATCCACGTGAATTGTGGCGAAGCGAAGAACAGCGTCTTGATTACAGCACTCTGTGCCGATCCGCACTTGATGTGGCGATCCGACGTTTCTCTGACACGAGTATTTGACGGAGTTCCAACTGCTTTCTTGGCGACCCGAGCGTCGCTCATCATGCCGTGAAGAGGGCCGACTGACACAGCCTAACATAAGTCAAGGATGCCTGTTTGGGGGCGGCTCATAACAAATGGGTCTCACCAGCAAACGGAGAGTGATCATGTTCCTTGGACGCACTTTCTCAGCTTCGGGCCGTACATTGGGTACCGGTCTTGCCATGCTGCTCGGCAGCCTGGCATTGCCTGCTACTGCGCAGGAACCGACGCTGAGCGAAGAGGCTTTTGAAGCCTCAAAACAACTTTATTTCGAACGCTGCGCCGGCTGTCACGGCGTGCTCAGGAAGGGTGCTACAGGTAAAAACCTGGAGCCATCCTGGAAACAAGAGGCCGCCGACGGCACTGTGAAAGAAGGCGGTACGCTCAAGCTTGGCCAAGAGCGGCTTGAAAAGATTATAGCCTGGGGTACCGAAGGCGGGATGAACAATTTCTCGGACGTGATGACCGAGGATGAGATCCGCGACATGGCGACCTACATCATGATGGAGCCGCCGAAGCCGCCAGAGATGTCGCTGGCGCAGATGATGGAAACCCGCAAGGTTTACGTCGAGCCAGAAGACTACCCTTCTGAGCCATTGCATGGCCGGAACTGGGAAAACTTCTTTGTCGTGATCGAACGCGATGTGGGCAAGGTGGCTGTGATTGACGGCGACACCAAAGAGGTGCTGGCACATATCCCAACCGGGTATGCCGTGCACGTTCTAAAAGCGTCTGAGCATCACAAGCTGGAAGAGCCGGATAATCCCGGACGCTTCTGGTACACGATGGGTCGTGACGGCAAGATGACCAAGATCGACCTGTGGCAGAACCCCGAGAATATGCTCGTGGCCGAAGTCACCATTGGTTATGACGCACGTGACGTGGCGGTGTCGGGCGACGGCAAATACGTGATTGGTGGGGCTTACTGGCCACCGCACTTCGCGATTGTTGATGCCGAAACCATGGAGCCGAAAAAGGTTGTCTCAACCCGCGGTGTAAATGTGGATGGCGACTATGTGGAAGAGGCCCGTGTGGCGGCGATCTATACTACGCCAAATGAGCCCACATGGATTGTTGCGGTGAAAGAACTCGGCCAGCTTTGGCAGGTCGACTACACCGATCTCGACAATCTGCGGATCGACAAGATCAACTCGGCCAAGTTCCTGCATGACGGGTTCTTTGATCCAACGGGCCGGTACTTCCAGATCGCTGCGAACGCGTCCAACAAGATGGTGGTCGTTGACACGCAAACCCACAAACTGGAAGCGATGATCGATACCGCGGCTCTGCCACACCCCGGACCTGGGGCAAACTGGAACGATCCGAATTGTGGACCAGTGGCCGGGACAACGCACCTTGGCGAAGGCACCGTGACGGTTTGGGGCAATGATCCGGAAGGTCATCCCGACAACGCCTGGAAGGTCTGCTATGAGGTGGAAACCGATGGCGCGGGTCTGTTCATCCGGACGCATCCGACATCGGATTATATCTGGGCGGACCAAACCAAGCACCCAGAGCCGGAAATCCAGCAGTCGGTGCAGGTAATCTCGAAAGAGACCGGCGAGATTGTGAAGACGATCCAGCTGACCGAAGAGGAAGGCAACGTCGCAGTCCACTTCGAGTTCAACCAGGATGGGTCTGAGGTTTGGGTGTCCAAATGGAACCGCTCAACCTCGAAAGAGCCAAATGGTGAGATCGTGATCTACGATGCCAAGACGCTGGAAGAGAAGGCGCGGGTCAAAGGGCTCTTTGCCCCGACCGGTAAGTTCAACGTCTACAACCGATCGAACCACGTCACCTGATCTTAAAATCATCAAACGGGCGGGCCGAAGAGCTCGCCCGTTTACCTTACAGTAAGACATCGGAGTGTTAGTCCCATGGCCGAGACCCCTGAACCCCAAGACAAACCACCGTTCTGGAAGCGCCATCTTTTCTGGGGCATGCCACTTGCCGGTGTCGCCGGCGCATTTATCGCCGGGATTGTCTTTTGGGGTGGTTTTAACACCGCCATGGAAGCGACAAACACCAAAGAATTCTGCGTCTCGTGCCACGAGATGCGCGATTTTGTTTACGAAGAATACAAAGGCACCATTCACCATGTGAATCGGTCTGGTGTTGGGGCGGCCTGTTCTGATTGCCATGTGCCCAAAGACTGGACGCACAAGATGATCCGCAAGATCAAGGCCAGCCGGGAGCTTTATGGCAAGATCGTGGGCACCATCAATACCGAAGAAAAGTTTGAGGCCAAGCGCTTGCATCTGGCGATGAATGAATGGGAGCGGATGAAGGCCAATGACAGTCGCGAATGCCGCAACTGTCACCACTTCGATTCCATGTTGCCCGAGTTTCAGAAGCCCCGTGCGCGTCAGCAGCACCTGAATGCGATGGAGGCCGGGCAAACCTGTATTGATTGCCACAAGGGCATCGCGCATTCCGACTTGCGCGACCGCGCGGATGAGGATTACCTGGAAAAGCTGGAGGCCCCAAACCCGGACTTCGTACGCGAGATCCCGGCGGAATATCTGGCCTCGCTTGAAAAGATCACGGCTCAGGAAGCCGAGGAGGCCGCCGCCAAGAAGGAAGCCGACAAAGCACAGCGCGAAACCATGATGGCACAGATTGCCGAGGCGGTGGAAACAGCGCGTGCTGACGAACGCGCCAAGATCGAAGCCGAAGGCACGGAGGTCGCTTCGAGCGAAGGCGGTGCCGCGCAGACGACTGCCGCAAGTGGTGGTGGCGACGCAGATGTGGCCCCTGGCGTGGATTGGGCCAGTGTTGCGGCCACGGATCTGACGCTCTTTTACCCTGGCCAGGCCAGCTTTGAATGGGTCCAAAACGGCAAACAGCATGGCGGCGCACGCCCTCTGACCAAGGGGGGCGATCAATGCTCCACCTGTCATGCCGCCGAGTTGGAAACCATCGGCAACAACATCGTACAAGGCGGTGAGATTGAACCAACGCCCATTCCCGGCAAACGTGGCGTGATCAATGCCACGGTGCAGGCCGCCCATGATGCAGACAATATCTATTTCCGCATGTCCTGGTCCGATGCCGGGCATAGCCCTACTCCATTCGTGGACGGCGGCAAGATGGACCCCGAGAACCAGATCAAAGTGGCTATGATGATCACGGGTACGGGCATCGAGCTGGGCGAACAGGTGGGATGCTGGGCCTCGTGCCACGCGGACAACACCTACATGCCGTTTGACCCCGGCGCCGAGGCAATTGCCGCCAATGGCGATGTTGCGGGCCGTCTGGAAGCCACAGAAACGATCACCAAGTATCTTTCCGAAAGCCGGTCCGATATCGAGATCCGCGGCCGTGGCGGCAAGCCACAAGGCGGCTGGGATCAATTGAAATCAGCCGATGAGATTGCTGCGTATCTGGAAGGGGGCACATTCCTTGATCTGTTGCGGGTCTATGCGGATGGATCGTCGTCCAATGGTTACCTGCTTGAGCGTCGCGTGCAAAACGAGGGAGAAATGGCTGCATCTGCTGTGCTTGAGGCCGGGCAATGGACTGTGACCTTCTCGCGGCCTCTGACGGGTGGTGAGGGCGATGTGCCGCTTGAGCCGGGACAAACCTACACGGTTGGCTTCGCTATTCATGATGATTTTGCCGCCGCGCGGTTCCATCACGTGACATTGAACACAAGCATGGCCTTGGACAATGCCGAGGCCCAGATCAATGTGGTGCAGCAATAAAGGAGATATTTCCATGCAACGGGCACTCTGTCTGACGGCTCTTTTGACACTGGCGAGTACAGGGGCGGTTGCATCAGACGAGCAGGCCGAACTCTGCGCAGAAGCGGAAGAGCGGTATGTCGAGATGTTCGGTGCCCCGTCCGCAGAGGCCGAGGGCGTCACGGTGGTCACCATGTATAAATACAGCTTCTGCCCGCGCGAGATCACGATCCCGGTGGGCACGACCGTGCGTTGGGTCAATGTCGACAAGCGCACCAGTCACAGCGTGATCGTGCCCAATGAGCCTGAATCGGATCGAGCTTTCCCTGAAGAATCGATTGAATTCACCTTCCTCGTTGCTGGTGACCCGCAGGAGTATCTTTGTGGTCCGCATTGGGAAACCCAAGAGATGATCGGCATGGTGACGGTCACAGAATAAATAACTGGGGTCGATCTTGGTGAAGCATCCGGATTCACCTGCGGTTAACTCAAATCCCCGAAAATTCTGAGAAACAAGCAAACAGCTAAATTTAGGTGGCCTTGAACAAAGTCAAGGACCGACTCGGCAAGATGTGATTCGCTTGAAGGTAAATCGACTGCAGCGTCGAGGGAGGAAACCCGGTGCTGAGGCCAATATTTAAAGGCCGGGAAGGTACATGAGTCTGCATGAAATCAGTGATGGATATTGCGCTGAGCGCACCTGTCTTTAGATCGATGCCAAAAGAGGATGCGACCCCTTTGTTAGCAAAAGGGCGCGTTAAGGATCTGGGGCGAGGTGCGTCAATTCACTTACAGGGCGAGCGCGCGCACAGCATGTTTATCGTGCTGGATGGTTGGGTCAAACTTTACCGCATGTCGCCCTGCGGCAGCGAAGCCGTTGTCGCGGTTCTAACGCGCGGACAATGCTTTGGCGAAGTTGCGGCCATTCGGGATGAGGTCTATCAAACCGGGGCAGAAACCGTATCAGAAGCCCGGTTGCTGCAGTTTGATTGCCAGGATTTGTGGCACGCGGTTGCGACCAACCTGCCGTTTTGCCGAGCATTGTTTTCCGTCATGCTTGAAGGCAATCGCGGCCTTGTGGACCAGTTGGAACAGCTCAAATCACATACCGGGACGCAACGCATAGCAGATTTCCTGTTAGGGCTGTGCAGGGAGGAAACCGGCGAATGCACGGTGCTTTTGCCGTATGACAAGGTGCTGATCGCCAGCTGGTTGGGTATGAAGCCTGAATCTCTCTCGCGGTCCTTCCGGCGGCTTGAGCCACATGGCGTCAAGATCGTGAAGAACCGCGCAACCATCGCGTCAGTCGAACGCCTGATCGAATATGCAGATGAAGACCCCTCATTCTCATGGAGCCAAAAAGAATGTCTGACGCATTAAACAAAGTGTTGCGGGCGATTGACGCCGTAAATGCAAGAGATCCCGGGCACGATCTGGACGCGTCCGGAAAAAAGGTGCCCGAAGCGCAGCTTTATGGCCAGCGCATGAGTGCCGAACTGGATCGGTTGTTTGGGGATCAAGTGTCCGACGTTCTGAAGATCGCCGCGCGTGGTCAGCATATCGAACGCTGGAAGATACTGCGCAGCGACTATCCCGAAGGCCGTGCAGGGTATTTAACCTGGCGCCGGGATCAGGGGCGCGCCCATGGCGAGAGGTTGGCGGGTCTCATGGCGGATGCAGGGTATGACGCGGAAAGCTGTGCACGCGTCGGTGTGCTGTTGCGCAAGGAAGGCATTAAACGCGATCCGGAAGTGCAGATGCTTGAGGATGTGATTTGTATGGTCTTTCTTAAGTTTTACTTCGCAGCCTTTGCCGAAAAGCACCCTTTCGAAAAAGTGGTCGATATCGTGGCTAAGACAGCGCGGAAACTGTCAGACGGTGCGCGAAGCCGTGTTTTGGTAGAATTTGATCTTCCCGAAGATCTCGAATTGGCGGTGCGGGCGGCCTGAAACTCAAACCAACGTGCCGATGACGTAAAGCCCAAACAGCAGCAGCGAAAATAGCCCCAACCCAAAGAGAATCCCGCCCCGCCAGGCGGGCACGTCGGCCAGTTCGAGATACCACAGAAAAATCAACCGGGCCTTGGCCCAGGCAAAGATCAGGATCAAAGCCCCGCTCAAGGGCGCAGAGAGTGGGCTCAGCGCGACAATGGTGGTTGCCGCGGACAAAAGGGCCAGTCCCAGCCAGGCTCGGTCCAGCGCGGTCATAGCAGGTAGATCACTGGAAATAGCAGGATCCACACCAGATCCACCATATGCCAGAAGGCAGCACCGGTTTGGATATGGGCGGGAACGCGGGTTTTGGCGACAAGAAGCAAGATGCCAACACCCGCCAGAACATGAGCCGCATGAAATCCAGTCAAAAGGTAGTAAAACATAAAGAAATCATGGGTTTCAAAGGTGATATTGAGGTCAGCTTTATGCTGAAATTCCATGCCTTTGAGGATAAGGAACATCACCCCTAACAAGGCCGCGCCAATCAAAAGACGCCGGGCCCTGTTTGGGAATTTCACGGCCAACGCCGCCATGTAGCCTGACGTGATCAAGACGATCGTGTTGACCCCTGCAAGGGCAGGTAAAAGCGCTGTTTGTGCGTGGGCAAAACCATCCGGGTCGAAAATGCGCAGGGCCAGAAAAATGACCAGACCCGCGCCGAACACGGCCAGTTCGGAAAAAATAAGGACCCACATCATCAGCTCGCCGGGCAGGCCCTTGGCGGCGGTTGTGGCGGTCATCCTCCGCCTCCGACGAGTTGTCGATAGAGCTGCGGCAGAGCAGTGGTCAGCTTGTCCGGATGGGCAATCACCGCGTAATGGCCGGTGCCAAAGAGGCGCGGGAACCAGCTTTGGCCCTTGGGATCAATGGCGATGCCAAAGACCGCTTGGCCCTGACGCCTCGCCTCGCGGATGGCCATGCGGGTGTCTTCGATGCCGTGACGTCCTTCGTAGTGGTCCAGATCGTTCGGTTTGCCATCGGTGAGTACAATCAAAAGGCGTCGTGCCTGATTGCGATGTTGCAACTTGGATGAAACATGGCGGATCGCCGTGCCCAGCCGTGTGTAGAATCCAGGCTGGAGCGCCGCGAGGCGTCGTTCGATCAACATCCCCATGGGCGTGTCGAAATCCTTGACCTCGTTCACGTAGACCCGTTCGCGACGAAGGGACGAAAACCCGTGGATGGCCAGCGTATCGCCACAGGCCTCCAGACCCCAGGCCAGGGCGGTCAGGGCCTCACGTTCAATATCAAGCACCGTGCGCCCGGTCACGGCGCTTTCGGTCGAACGGGACGTGTCGAGCAGGATCGACACCGCCAGATCGCGTGCTTCGCTTTGGGTGCGGCACCAGAGCGTGTCGCGCGGATCGCCTGTGGCCTTGAGATCCGCCCGTGCACGCATCACCGCGTCGAGGTCGAGCGTGTCGCCATCCACCTGCCCATTGATGGTGAGGGGCCGCGGACGAAACGCCTCGAACTGACGGCGCACGCGACGGATACGGCGCTGTGCTGCGGCATCGAAAGGTGCGGGTTCCGCTTCTGGCTCAATGACGTTCTCAAAAACGGCGCAGTGGTCTTTGATGTACCGCTTTTGCCGCGTGTCCCATTCGGGATAGGTGAATTTCCCGGCAACTGCTTCGCGATTGACGTCTTCGGCGGCGAGATCAAGGTGTAGCTTGAAGCGCGTTTTGGGGGCCTTGGACACATCCGTCAGCGCGAGTTCGTCAAGATCATCAAGCGCCTTCTTGGCCGCCTCGGGGTCATCGTCATCTACACGGCGGTTGAGATTGAGATAGTCCGCGAAGCTGAGGATCGCCTCGAATTTATGCAGGATCAGGCTGTCTTGTCGGTTTGACAGATCAGACTTTTTGCGGCTGCCTTTCAGGCTTTTCTCAACAGTTTCCTGCTTGTTTTCGTCGTTTTGGCCCTGATCCGGCTCTTCGGACCGTGGCACGCGCGTAGTTTCGGGCGGGACCAGCACAGGCCAAAAAGGCACAGGACGCATTGGCTTGTACCGGCGCGGGGCGACAAGCTCCGAAAGCATTGCATCTTGGGTCTTCAACGCGGTGCCAAGCGCCAGAACCGCCGGCGTGGGGTCCGGTGTGCCCAGCAGATGGCGCAGCGTACTTTCCAACGTGGCCTCAGCGCGCGGCAAACGTGAAACGGGGCGACGCTTGAGATAAGCATCCGCGAGCCGCTGGGTGAGGGGCGCTAACCCTGGGCACTGTTCCTCTGCTGCGTCAATGGCTTGCAGAACGGCGGCGAGATTCCAAAGGTCGGTTTGAAGCGGATCTTGGTTTGGCGCTGGAAAATGAGTGGCAAAGGCGGCAATCGCGGTTGTCCAGGTGTATGTGGCGCGGTTCAGGCTTGGGTCGTCAAAGGCCGTGATTTCATTAGGCAGGCGCAGGATTTCGCCATCAAAGCTCGCCTGTTCAACCTCTTCCGCGACTGTTCCGAGCTTGCGTCGCCACGACAAACGGTGCTCTGACAAGCGACGCGGGCAGGGGCGGATTTCAACCGATGCCGAACCGCCCAGACCGCGAAAGAGCACTGAGAGACGGCCCACTTCATCTTCCAGATATACGGCGGCTTCTGGGGATACAGGCGGCGCATCAAAGCCCGCGGCCCAGGCATGCCAGAGCTTACCAACGGTTTCCTCCGGCTCCCAGGGTTCAAACCCCTCCATGATGTTAGCCGAAGACAGCCGTGACGATGTCGCGCAGCCCTTCCTTGACGTCGTCATCGTCCGTGAGCGGCTCGATCATGGCTGTTTCAATGGCCTGTTCCACCGGTGTGCCATGGGCTATGAGAGAGGCCGCGTAGATCACCAACCGGGTGGACACACCTTCTTCCAGATCCTGACCTTTGAGACCTCGCAGCTTTCCGGCAAGTCGGACAAGACCCTTGGCGCGGGTTTCATCAAGACCGCTTTCCTGTGTGACAATCCGGACTTCTTGTTCGGCTGGTGGAAAATCAAAAGTAAGCGATAGAAACCGCTGACGCGTCGAGGGTTTGAGGGTTTTCAGGATGTTCTGATAGCCAGGATTGTAGGACGCGACGAGCATAAAACCGGGGCCAGCCTCCAGCGTCTCACCGGTGCGGTCGATGGGCAGGATGCGCCTGTCGTCCGTGAGCGGGTGTAGCACCACGGTGACATCCTTGCGCGCCTCGACCACCTCGTCGAGGTAACAAATCGCACCCTCACGCACCGCGCGCGTGAGCGGCCCGTCGGCCCAAACCGTATCGCCGCCCTTTAATAGATAGCGCCCGATGAGGTCAGAGGCTGTCAGGTCGTCATGGCAGGCCACTGTATAAAGCGGCCGACCAAGCCTTGCCGCCATATGCGCAACAAACCGGGTCTTGCCACAGCCCGTGGGGCCTTTGAGCAAAAGCGGCATCTGATGGCGATAGGCGGTCTCGAAGAGGGCACATTCCGGTCCCTGTTCAAGATAGAAAGGGGCGTCTTGCGCCCCTTCCGTTGTTGGTGTCGCGGCCACGTTCATTCTGCCGCAACCGCGGAGTCTTCATCAGATGGCGTGATGATCTCTTTGCGCGGCACAAGGATCGAGTAGATGAAGACCAACGCCCCCAACACCACGACCACGCCAGAGCCAAATCTCATCCAGTAGAAGATGGCGAGTTGGTCCTGCACATTCATGAAGTAGTCACCCTGAACCCTTTGCAGGTGGGTTTGCACCGTGCCTGCGAATGTCAGTACGAAGGTCATGAAGGTCATGCCACCAGCCATCATCCAGAAGGACGCCATGTTCAGCACCTGATTATAGGGATCACGGTTGAACAGGATCGGGAAGGCATAGGTGAAGATCGCCAGGTTCAGCGACACGTAGGCGCCAAAGAAGGCCAGGTGCCCATGTGCTGCGGTGATCTGCGTGCCGTGGGTGTAGTAGTTCACCCCGTGCAGCGTGTGCAGAAAGCCCCAGACGCCTGCGCCGAAGAAGGCCAGCGTGGCACATCCCAGAGCCCAGAGCAGGGCGGCTTTGTTAGGATGATCCCGGCGGCCCTTCCAGACCATGACAAAGGCAAAGGCCATCATCGCAAAGAAAGGTATGATCTCTAGCGAGGAGAAGATCGACCCGATCCACTGCCAATAGCCCGGCGTGCCGATCCAGTAATAGTGGTGACCGGTGCCAAGAATGCCGGAAAAGAGCGCGGTGGCGACAATGATGTAGAGCCATTTCTCCACGATCTCCCGGTCCACACCTGTCAGTTTGAGCATCAGGAAGGCCAGAATGGACGCCATCACAAGCTCCCATGTGCCTTCGACCCAAAGGTGCACGATGTACCACCAGTATTGTTTGTCCAGTGCGAGGTTCTCAGGGTTGTAGAAGGCGAAGAGGAACAGCAAAACCAGCCCCCAGAGCCCAAGCAGCAGAACGTTGCTGATGGCCGTCTTCTTGCCCTTCAGACCCGTCATTGTGACGTTGTAAAGGAAGAGAAGCCCCGCCACGACGATGCCAAGCTTGACCCAGACGGGTTGCTCGATGAACTCGCGACCTTCCTTGCCCAGGAGCCAGTGTCCCTCAAAGAGGTTAAAGACATAGGTAACGACCACGCCTAGCGTGCCCAGAACAAGAATGCCCAACTGCGCATAAGCAGCCGTTGGGGAGTGAATCTCTTGCTCCGTTTCTTCAGGCAGGATGAAGTAGGTCGCGCCCATAAAGCCCAAAAGCAGCCAGACAATCAAAGAATTGGTGTGCAGCATGCGCACAGTGTTGAACGGCAGAAGCTCGGATAGCGTGTTGGGCATCACATAGATCCAACCCGCCAGCAACCCGCCCAGAACCTGGATGGCAAAGAGGGCCATAGCAACCATGAAGTAGGCCATGGCGATTTTTTGAGTTTGATATTTCATCTTTTGTCCCTCCTCAGCCCGCGTCGTTCGGGGGCCAGTCCTGCGTCTTGATTTTGTTGGTCCAAAGCAGGAATTCAGCCAGATTTCGGGTGTCTTCTTCGCTCAGGCCGAAATTGGGCATTTGCCTGCGGCCTTCGATGCCTGAGGGCTGTGAGGACATCCAGCCATCCAGAACTTCAAACGCGGCCTCGGGGTCATCCAAGACCCCCCAGCGTTCCATGACATTGCCCACTTCGGGTGCAAAATAGGCGCCTTCGCCAAGAAGCGTGTGACAGTTGATACAGGCGTGCCGCTCCCAGACTTTCTTGCCTTCTGCGACAGCCTCCGTGAGTTCCGCATCTGCGGTGGAGGTGGTGACAATGTACCGGTGCGAATGGATCGATAGCCCAACAAAGATCGCGATGAAACAGAGTGACCCACCATAAAAAATGTTTCGGGCCATGGACTTGGTCAGAACTTCGCTCATCCGGGGCTCCTTTCTGTAGTGACAGGGGTTGCACAGAAAATGAGCAAGGCGCGCGGGTGGGGCCTTAACGAAAGTCAAGACGAGTGAAGATGCTATGTCGCAGCAGTGCGAGCGCACTGGCGTCTTAACATAAGTCAAGGAAGCTCAGAGCCGCCTCTCGCTACGCATAAAAGACAAGAATTGCACGTTGGGAGGATGCCAAAGAGACCCGAGATTACATCGCCGCAGGCGCATGACAACTTCTGCCTCGTTCTCTTTGGAATCGCTTTGTTTTTCAATGTGTGTTCAGCGATGTCATCCCGCTTTTGGGTGGGGCGTCTTACACAGATTTGACAAGGACATGCCAATGCCAGCCGTTCATATTCAAAGTCACGTGTATCTTATTGGTGCGGGGCCGGGCGATCCTGATTTGTTGACGGTTAAAGCTTTGCGGCTGATCGAAACTGCGGATGTGGTGGTCTATGACAGGCTGGTCTCGCAACCCATTCTCAATCTGGTCAGTCCGGGTGCGGAGTTGATTGACGTTGGCAAAGCGCCGGATCATCATCCGTTCCCGCAACCGAACATCAATTCGCTTTTGGTCTCGCTGTCACATCGGTTCTCCAAGATCGTGCGCTTGAAAGGTGGGGACCCTTATGTTTTTGGCCGTGGTTCGGAAGAAGCCGAAGTGCTTCGCGACGCGGGTGTGGCTTACACCGTGGTGCCGGGCATTACATCTGCACAAGGAATTGCCAGCACAACAGGTGTGCCGCTAACCCATCGCGGACTGGCCACAGGCGTGCGGCTTGTGACCGGGCATTGCAGGGCAGGGCATGACCTTGATCTGGATTGGGACGGTCTGGCCGACCCTGATACAACCTTGGTGGTCTACATGGGCCGAGGCCACGCAGCAGAGATTGCGCGGCGTTTGATTTCTGGTGGGCTTTCAGCGGATATGCCTGTTATGCTTGTGGTTGATGGTACGCGCCCGAGCGAAGAACGTCATTTCACAACATTGGCCGGGTTGGGCGCAACGGCCGCCACAATCGACAAACGGCGACCTACGCTCATGGTGATTGGTCGTGTGGTTGAACTGGCCGATGAGTTGGCGATCCCGCTGGAGGCCGAGCTTGGACGGGTGGGTCATGGCTAGGCTTGCGCTGGCATTTTTTATGACATGTGGACTTGCCGCAGCAGCGTTGGCCAACACAAACACGGACCGCGCACCGGCTGAGTTGGAGCGGCTGGTGCTGCAGGATTGCGGATCCTGTCATGGGCTAACGCTCAAGGGTGGCTTAGGTCGGCCAATCACACCCGACGTGATGCAGCATTTCGACCGCGAGGATCTGCGTGACATCATCCTGGATGGCATTCCGGGCACCGCGATGCCCCCGTGGCGGCAGGTGATGACCGAAAGCGAGGCGATGTGGATCGCCGACTACCTGCAAGGACGAGAGCGATGAAGGCGTTTTTGAGTGTTCTTTTTGTCCTGATGGGCGGTCTGGTGGCCGCCCAGGAACGTGTTGTGGCCACCGGTGATCTGGGAGTTGTCGTTGAACGCGCCACCGGATCGGTTCTGATTGTGGATCAATCCGAGATGGGCACTGTGGCACGGGTCGAGGGCTTTGGTGATCTCAGCCATGCCAGCGTCGTTTTCTCACCCGATCAACAGTTTGCCTATGTGTTTGGCCGGGACGGTGGGCTGACCAAGCTCGATCTTGTCACACAAAGTATCGCCAACCGCATTATTCAGGCGGGCAATTCCATTGGTGGCGCCATCTCGGATGATGGGGCGTTGATCGCCGTGTCGAATTATGAGCCGGGCGGCGTGAAGATCTTTGACGCCGAGACTTTGGACCTCGTGGCCGATCTGCCCACCGGCTCTAAAACCATCGGTTTGGTCGATGCACCGGGGCGCAAGTTTGTGTTTTCCCTGTGGGATGCAGGTGAGACCTGGATTGCCGATCTTTCGGGCGGTGAGATGCTGTTGCAGAAATTTCAGAATGTCGGGGCTAACCCCTATGACGCGCTGATCACAGCCGATGGCCGACGCTACATCGTTGGGCTGTTTGGCGAGGACGGGCTGACGGCGTTTGACCTTTGGGACGAGACACCCCAACCGAAAAAAATTCTTGCGGATTACGGCAAGGGTCAACAGGACCTACCGGTCTACAAGATGCCGCATCTTGAAGGCTGGGCCCTGGCCGGAGACCGGTTTGTGCTTCCCGCCGTGGGGCATCATCAGGTGCTTTGGGTCAGTTCCGCAAACCTGGAAGAACTCGGGCGCACCGACACCCATGGCCAGCCCATTTTTGCCGTCGCCCGCCCGGATGGGCGGCATGTCTGGGTGAACTACGCACATCCCAAAAATGACACGGTTGAGGTGATCGACAGCCTGACTGGCGAGGTCATTCAGACGCTCACACCAGGGCCTGCCGTGCTGCATATGGAATTCACACCGCGCGGGCATCAGGTGTGGCTGTCCGTTCGCGACGCCAACCGCATCGATATCTATGACACGCGCACATTCGAGAAGCTTGGCGAAATCCCCGCCGACACGCCTTCGGGCATATTTTTCACCGCAAGAGCGCATAAGACCGGGCTCTAGGAGGCTCTGAATGGACCTCGACGATCTGGATTGGAAGCTGATGAACGACTGGCAACGCGCCTTGCCGTTGGTGCCGCGTCCATTTCAGGTCATTGCCGATGACCTCAAGACAGAGGAAAGCGATGTTATCCGGCGGCTCAAGTCGCTGCTGGACGTCGGCGCAATCAGCCGGGTTGGCGGTACGTGTCGGCCCAACACACTCGCGGCAAGTACGCTGGCCGCTGTAGCCGCGCCTCCGGGGTACATCGAAGAGACCGCCGCGATCATCAACTCGGTGGAAGGTGTGAACCATTCGTATGAGCGTGAAAATGAATGGAACATCTGGTTCGTGGCCACCGGTCCTACACGCAGTTTTGTCGATGCGGCCCTGACCCAGATTTCGGTCCGCACGGGTTTGCGCGTTCTCGATTTGCGTCTGATCCGCCCATTCAATGTCGATCTTGGTTTTGCTCTGGATGGCAAAGGCGAGATGCCCGCGCCGCTGCCGGTGGATGATACGGTTCCGCTTGAAGCTGGTGATCGCGCGGTGATGCAGGCGCTGTCCGAAGGATTGGAACCAGTTGAGCGACCCTTTGCCGTTTTGGCCCAAACACTGGGACGCGAAGAGACAGAGGTGCTTGACCGTGTTCGGTCGCTTGCGCAGGCAGGCATCCTAAGCCGGATTGGCCTGATTGTGCGCCACCGACCATTAGGCTGGCGGTCAAATGCGATGTGCGTCTTCGAAATTCCCGAGCATGAGATCTACGAGAAGGGCGCCGCTCTTACCAAAGTCCCCGGCGTGACGCTTTGCTATGAACGCAGGCCCGCACCCGATGTTTGGCCCTACACGCTTTATTGTATGATCCATGGCCGCAGCCGGGCCGAAACACTCGATGTTTTGTCATTGGCACGAGTGCGCGCCACGTTGACCGGCTACCCCTACAAAGTTCTCTTCAGCACCCGGTGCTTCAAACAAACAGGCGCGCTGATCGACAGGAAGGAAAACGCATGACTCTAGACGACATAGATCGCCAGATCATCAACACGCTGCAAGGGGGCTTTCCGCTGTCTTCTCGTCCCTATGCAGAGTTTGCGCAAACGCTTGACCTCACCGAAGAAGAATTGATTGCGCGCCTCAGAGCCATGAAAGACGCCGGCGTGATTACCCGGTTCGGCCCGTTTCTGGACGCCGCAGCAATGGGCGGTGCGTTTTGCCTTTGTGCCATAGCAGCGCCCGAAGACCAGTTTGAAGCTGTGACCGAGGCGGTGAATACGTTCCCCGAAGTGGCACATAACTACAAACGCACACACCGGCTCAACATGTGGTTTGTTCTGGCTACCGAAACCGAAGCCGGGATCACAGAGGCAGCCGATGCCATCGAGGCGGCCACGGGCCACACAGTCTTCCGCTTCCCCAAGCTAAAGGAGTTCTTCGTGGGCTTCCGGGTGGCGGCATGAGCCTGAGTGCCGAAGACCGCCGTTTGATTTCCGCCTGTCAGGGCGGATTGCCCTTCGTGCCTGCGCCCTATGCCGCGATTGCCAAAGATCTTGGCGTCGCGGAAGCTGAGGTGATCGATCGCCTTGGAGCCCTCAAGGCGCGCGGCGTGATCCGTCGCATCGGTATTGCGCCGAACCATTACAAGCTTGGCATGACCGCCAATGGCATGTCCGTCTGGGATGTTGACGACAGCATCGCCGAAGAGATCGGTCCGCTTGTGGGGGCCATGGAGGAGGTCACGCATTGCTACCTGCGCCCGCGTGCCTTGCCCGACTGGCCCTACAACCTTTTCGCCATGGTGCATGGCAGCAGCCGTGACGAGGTTGAGGAAAAGCGAGGCCGGATTGCCGAACTGCTCGGCGATGCCTGCCGCGCGTCCGACATCCTCTATTCCACCGAAATCCTGAAGAAAACGGGCCTGCGCCTGAAGAAAGGAGCCGCCTGATGTTCCGATTGTCACAATATATGGAGCAACTGATCACACCGACTCCGGTACGCCAGAGGCGCGGCGATGTACGCCCTGTGGTGATCTGGAACCTGACGCGGCGATGCAATCTGAAATGCCGCCACTGCTACACGACGTCTGCGGACGTACCATTTCCCGGTGAACTGAGCACAGAGAAAGTCATCGAGGTTCTCGATGATCTGGCCGGATTCAAACTTCCCGCACTGATCCTGTCCGGCGGTGAGCCTCTGTCGCGTCCCGATTTCTTTGAGATTGCGGCCTATGCACGCAAGCGGTTCCGGTATCTGGCACTTTCAACCAACGGCACCAAGATTGAAGGCGAGGTGGCAGAGAAGGTTGCCGAAATCGGTTTCAACTATGTGGGTATTTCCATTGATGGCGTGGGCAAAACCAATGATTGGTTCCGCGGCAAAGAGGGGGCCTTTGAAGATGCGCTTACAGGTGTCCGGAATTGCAAAGAGCTTGGTATCAAGGTTGGCCTCCGGTTTACGCCCACGGATGAAAACGCCGAACAACTCTCTGAAATTCTTGATCTTTGTGAGGCGGAGGGCATCGACAAATTCTACATGTCCCATCTCGTCTATGCCGGCCGGGGTAACAAAAACCGCGGCGAGGATGCTGGGCATATCCGGGCACGTACAGCTGTAAACCTCTTGATTGACCGTGCCTGGCGCGCGCTCAAGGAGGGACGGCATTTTGAGGTTGTGACCGGCAACAACGATGCTGACGCGGTGCTGTTCCTCAATTGGGTGCGCGACAATTTCGCCGAAGAGCAGGCCGCGCATGTCGAAAAGCACTTGATCGCCTGGGGCGGCAATTCCTCGGGCGTTGGCGTGGCCAATATCGATCCCACAGGCAAGGTGCACCCCGATACCTATTGGTCGGATTACACGATCGGCAATGTCAAACAGACGCCGTTCACGGAACTCTGGACCGGCAATGATGAAATGTTGGCGCTTCTGCGCACGCGGCCGCGGCCCTTGGAAGGGCGCTGTGGCGCTTGTGCGCACAAGGATGTCTGCGGCGGCAACACCCGCATTCGCGCCTTGCAGTTGACCGGCAACCCCTGGGCTGAGGATCCGGCCTGTTATCTCAACGACGCCGAGATTGGTGTTGATACGGACATGCCGCGGCTGGAAGTGACCACATTCAAAGGGAAAAACATGATCCGCAGCATCGTTTTTTCTAGCGTTTTCTGCGCATTGGGCAGTGTTGTTGCAGCAGCAGAGCCCGAGGTGCTTTTTGCAACCCACTGCGCGGTGTGTCACGGCGATGACCGGTTGGGTGGGCTTGGTCCGGCGCTTATCCCCGAAAGCCTGCGCCGGTTGAAGGGCGATAAGCTTGAGGCGGTGATCACTCATGGCCGGGATGCCACGCAGATGCCCGCCTTTGGGGATCAGCTCTCGACCGAAGATATAGCAACACTGGCCGCGTTTCTGCATGAACCACTGCCGGAAATCCCGGTCTGGGACGCGGCGAAGATCGAAAGCACGCTTATTGTAAATGAGGATTACACAGCGCCAACCGGGCCAGAACATAAAGCCGATCCGCTGAACCTGTTTGTCGTTGTGGAAACCGGCGATCACCACATCAGCGTGCTGGACGGCGATACGATGGAGGTGTTGAACCGCCTGCCCACGCCTCTGGCGGTGCATGGCGGCCCGAAATTCAGCCCTGATGGCCGATATGTCTTTGTGATGTCCCGCGATGGCTGGGTGCAGAAGGTGGATCTTTGGAACATGTCCGAGGTCGCGCGTGTCCGTGCTGGCGTCAATAGCCGCAACATCGCGATGAGCGGCGATGGCAAATGGCTGGCTGTTGCGAATTACTTGCCGATGACACTGACCATCCTGTCGACCGAAGATCTGAGTGTCGCCGAGGTCAAAGACATTGTCGGCAAGAACGGCGAGGCCAGCCGTGTCTCAGCCGTGTATCAGGCGCCACCGCGCGAAAGCTTCGTTCTGGCCCTCAAGGATGTGCCGGAAATCTGGGAGGTTTTCTATGGCGAAGACCCGCCATTCTATGGCTTTGTGCATGACTTCCGTGACGAAGGACCGTTGGGTTATGACGAGCCGTTCCCGGTTCGACAAATCACGCTGCCGGATGTGCTCGATGATTTCTTTTTCAGCCAGGATTACGAATACGTCATGGGTGCATCGCGGGACGGGCAGGGCGGTCAGGTGGTTGATCTGGTGATTGGTCACAAGATTGCCGATCTCGATCTGCCCGGTATGCCGCATCTGGGCTCTGGCATCACGTGGGAGCGGGATGGCACCACAGTCATGGCCACACCGCATCTGCGCGACGGGGTGTTGTCGGTCATAGACATGGAAAACTGGGAAACGGTGGATCAGATCACCACCGAAGGCCCCGGTTTCTTTCTCAGAAGCCATGAGAATTCAAATTACCTATGGGCGGATGTGTTCTTTGGCCCCAACCGTGACGTGATGCATGTGATCGACAAGCAAAGCCTTGAGATCGTCAAAACCTTGCGCCCCGCGCCGGGCAAAACAGCGGCGCATGTGGAGTTCGACAGATATGGCAAATACGCGCTGGTCAGCCTGTGGGACCAGGACGGCGCGGTGATTGTCTATGACGCTGCAACGCTGGAGGAAATCAAGCGGCTGCCAATGGTGAAACCATCAGGAAAATACAATGTATTCAACAAGATTACCTTTTCTGCCGGGACAAGCCACTGAGCTTTTGGTCGTCTCGCATGGGTCGCCCTCGGACCCTGAACCGCAAGAGCGCTTTGTGCGCCGCCTTGCCACGCGCGTGGGCGCGCGGACGGGGGCGGATGTACGCGGTACGACGCTGGCCAAACCCGGCGCGCTCGAGGCTGCCGTTTCGGGGTTTCGCGCTCCGATGGTCTTTCCGCAGTTCATGACCGATGGCTGGTTTGTCTCAACGAATTTGCAAAACCGGCTGGCCAAGGCGGGGCTGACGGCCTGGACGACGCTGACACCTTTGGGGTTGAACGCGAACCTGCCGGATCTGGCGTTGCGCCGGGTGCGAGCCGAAATCTCTACGCTCGGAGTGCCCGAGCAGGACACCACACTTGTGGTGGCGGCTCACGGCTCTCCGTCTGATCCGCGTCCGGCAAGGGCCACAGAGGCCTTTGTTTCGGCTTTGAAAGCAGACGGCGCCTTTCACAACGTGCGCGTTGGCTATGTCGATGAAAACCCCTCATTGGAAGAGGCCGCGTCCGTCGATGGCCCGGCGATCGTCTTGCCGTTTTTCGCAGCACGGGCTGGGCATATTCTGGAGGACCTGCCAGAAGCGCTGGACGCGGCGGGTTTCACCGGTCCCGTTCTGCCGCCCATCGGAGCGTGGGACGAAATCCCATTCCTCATTGCCGCGCTTTTGCAACGTCAAAGGGCCGCTGTATGAGTGACGCCCGTTGGCCCATCTGGAAGCTGAGCATTCTGCTTTATCCCTTTGCCGCTGGGGCCGTCGCGATCAATCTATTTTTGCTCTTCCTGATGCTGCAAGCCATTGGTGTGACAGCAATTTCACCGGAAACCTCGGTTGTGGGCGGCATCATCCTTGGCGTGCCTGCGGCTTGGGCTTCGGGCAAATGGGCGCGGCATTTGATGGATGAAGCGGACTCTTGACCTTGGTTAAGGTTTTTGGCGCGCGCAGGTGATTTCCTCGTTTAGAACCCGACAGCCAGGAGAGCCATCATGGATTACGACCGTTTCTTTACCACCGCGTTGGATGATCTTCGGGCTTCTGGAAACTACCGTGTATTTGCCGAATTGGAACGCCCGGTTGAGGACGCCCCTCAAGCCATTCAGCATGTGGAGGGACAGACCCGGCCAGTGACGGTGTGGTGTTCCAACGATTACCTCGGGATGGGCAAAAGCCCCCTTGTGCGCGAGACCATCGCCAAGACGGTGATGGAGGATGGCGCCGGCGCCGGGGGCACGCGTAACATCTCGGGCACGGCGCATCTGCATGTTGAGCTAGAAAAAACACTCGCGGAGCTGCATGGCAAGGAAGCCGCGCTTTTGTTCACATCCGGGTATGTGTCCAACTGGGCCAGTCTTTCAACGCTAGGATCAAAACTGCCCGATTGCACGATCCTGTCGGATGCCAAGAACCATGCCTCGATGATCGAAGGCATCCGCCATTCCAAGGCGCGCAAGGTGATATGGGAGCATAACGATCCCGAAGATCTCGATCGCAAGCTCGCGGCCCTTCCCAAGGAGAGCGCCAAGATCGTGGCGTTTGAAAGCGTCTACTCCATGGATGGTGACATCTCTCCAATGGCTGAAATTCTGGATGTTGCCGAGGCGCATGGGGCGATGACTTACCTCGATGAAGTCCATGCTGTTGGGCTTTATGGCCCACGCGGTGGTGGCATCGCGGATCGCGAAGGTCTGGCGCATCGGGTCACGGTGATAGAAGGCACGTTAGCGAAGGCCTACGGTGTTTTGGGCGGCTACGTGGCGGCCTCGGCAGCGCTCTGCGATTTTATTCGGAGTTTCGCCAGCGGGTTCATTTTCACGACCGCACTTCCACCTGCCTTGGCGGCTGGCGCGAATGCCAGTGTGCGGCACCTGATGCAATCAGACATGGAGCGGATGCGCCAGCGCCGCAATGTGGCCCGTCTGCGTGCCCGTCTGGATCAGCAACGCATTCCGCATATGCAAAACCCAAGCCATATCGTACCCGTAGTCGTGGGCGATCCGTTCAAGGCCAAGTTCCTGAGCGATACGCTGCTGGAGCAGTACCAGATCTACGTGCAGCCAATCAATTATCCCACAGTGGCCAAAGGCACCGAGCGGCTACGGATTACCCCATCGCCACTGCACACCGAGGCCGACATTGACCATTTGGCAAATGCGCTCTCAGAGCTGTGGTCGCAATGTGCGCTCAGCCGCGCAGTGGCTTAAGACGCACTTCAGGCGCGGTAGACAATTTCGCAATCTGGGAAGGTCGCCATAAAGGCGGCATGCTCTACTGGTAGCAGAACCGAGAGCGCAGTGGACAGCCCATCGGCCAATGCTGCGGCTGGTGCCGTTACGGAAACAACCTCAAGTGCTTTCGGGTTTGTCCCGGTTTTGGGGTCAAAAATATGTCCTGACGCGCCGAATTGCGTCCCAAATGGCGCTGACGTCGCCAAAGCTCGGGCGCTGAATGTGACTCGGGTTGCAATCTCACCTGACGGCGCCTGAATCCCGGCGCGCCATGGCTGACCATCAGCGGCGTAACCCTGCGCGCGCAACTCGCCCATATCCACCAGTGCATTGGTCAGGTCATGCGATCTTAAAAGATCCACGATCCGGTCTGTGATATACCCTTGGGCAATTCCGTTGAGAGTCAGAGCCGCACCGTCACGGCGAAGGTTAACTTGGCTGGTGTCAAATTCGATGCCGTCCCAGCCTACCTTGGACCGCGCAACATCCAAGTCTTCCAATGATGGGTCGCGCCCCTCATTCGTGGCTTGTGCGATCACCTCAAAGATGGGCTGCACGGTTGGGTCAAAAGCTCCATGGCTGGTCTTGTGTAGGTGGTCTGACAGGGCCAAGACGGCCAGTAAATCCGCAGGAGGGGTCCTGTGAAAACCGTCGCGATTGAGCCGGGACAACGCTGACTCAGAGCGATAGAGGCTAAAGATGCCTTCCAGTCGTTGTAGCTCGGCCTCCACGGCGGCGAAGATCATCTGCGCCTTATCTTCCGTTATACCTACCAACCGCAACGAGGCTGGGGCGCCAAGCGCGATGCCGCGCCAGGTCGCCTGGGTTTCGGCATGTGCGGGCAGAGCAGCACAGCCACATGCGGCGGCTGTGATGGTCAGGAACCGGCGGCGGGAGAAGCTCATGACGTCGGCTCCGTCAATGGGATATCGGGATCAACCGGGCCAATGACAACGTCGTCGGGGATCTCTTCCAGCGACACGATGCGCCCACCATACCGCGTGACAAAGGCTTCCGCCTTAGTTTGATCTGCAAAAGGCACCACTTCTGGCGCGCCCATGCCACCGCGAATGCCGCCTTCGATCACGAATACGGCTGTGTCCGCAACGGTCCAATTGTCGATGCCGGGTGTGCTCCAATCCAAAGCGGATCCCATATCGCTGACATAGGTCACGACCACGCGGTGATCGCGCTCGGGGCTCTTGAGAAAGGCCATCGCATCACGCACCTGCGCAAAAAAGAGCGGCGCTGGCATGCCTTCAAGATGGATCTGAGCCTTGGGCCCACCATGTTCCAGCACGCTCATCTGACAGTAGTAGCTGACCGCTTCGACGGTCATATTCACGGGCAGGGGGATTTCGGCGATCTCTTCCTTGCAGGCCCCAAGACAGGCCAGAGCAGCAAGAGTGAGGACAGTCCGTTTCATGGTTCCAACCTCCGAAAGGCAAAACGTGCAGCGAAAAAGGCCATCACCGGCCAGAGGATAAGCGACAGCGGCGCGGCCCATTTGGGCAAGCTATCGGCGACGCCTGACATTCCGGCGGCCATGGCAACACCTTCGGCGCCGGCGATATTCCAAAGCCGGAACGCGTCAGCTGGGTTCGCCGTCATTACCCAGGGAAAAATATGCCGCGTGAACATGCCATCGCCATCGATCACCACACTGGCCAGAAGTGCCAGATCATAGAGAACCACAAAGACAAGCCAAAGTGCTGCGGCCATCCCGGCGGCCGCGGCAGAACTGCTGGCCAGCGAAGACACAAGGTACCCCAGAGCAATAAAGACCGCACCCAGTATCACGGATGTTGCCATCAAGCGTATAAGCGCCATCAGGCTTTCTGCGCTGACACCACCCGCAAGAGCGGCGGCAACTCCGGCAACGCCGAAACCGACGACACAGGCAATTGTGAGTGCAGTCAGATGCGCCAGAGCTTTGCCTGCCAGGATTTCCGCCCGGCTGGCCGGATAAGAGAGCAAAAGGCCTAACGACCCACGATCCGCCTCTCCAACGACGGCGTCGAAGGACATCAAAAGCGCCAGAAGCGGGATCAGGTAGACGGCAAGGGTCGTCATCGACGTGACTGACACGGTCAACATGTCCACACCCAAAGTGCCGGTTGGTGCGCTTCCGGCAAAGGTCAGGGCGAGGGCAAAGGCCACCATGATCAGCGTGGCCATTACCAGCCATCGATTGCGCCGCAGGATCAGGCTCTCGGCGCGGGTGATGGCGGTTATACAGGCGAGGGTGCTCATGACAGTCTCCCGGAGTAATAGCGATAGAGTTCTTCAAGTCCGGGTGGCGTGATATCGATATCCGCCACACCTGCGCCGCCATCAAAAAGCGCTTGCAGCGTGCCCATCTTCTGATCCGGGCCACAGTGGATTTCCACCGATGTGCCATTGATCCGCGCGCCACCGGTTTGTGCGGCAATCCTGTCAGCGACCAGCGTTTCACTGGCGCGCACGCGCACGGTCGTGTGCAATCCAGCTGCGGCGGCAAGATTGGCAAGGGTGTCATCAGCCACAAGCTCTCCCCTGCGCAGAATGGCGATGCGGTCGGTGCGCGCCTCAACCTCTGTTAACGCGTGGCTTGCGATCAGAACGGCGGTGCCTTGTGCGGCCAGCTCGTCAATGATGGCGTAAAGGTCATAGCGTGAGACCGGGTCCAGCCCACTGGTCGGTTCATCGAGCAAAGCCAGTCGCGGCTGACCGATTAAAACTTGAGCTAATCCAAGACGTTGGCGCATACCCTTCGAGTAGGTTTTAATCCGCGCGTCCGCTGCGTCACTCAAACCAACACGGTCCAGCAACGCGTCACTGTCCAGGTTTTTGTGACCGGACAAAGCGCCAAACATATTGAGGATCTCACGTCCGGTCAGCGCGTTCGGAAACGCCACCGCCTCGGGCAGATAGGCCACATCAACACGCGCCTGCGTACTGCCCGGCGCATGGCCGCAAATCTCGATTGCGCCATCAGACAGGGCCGTAAGACCCAGAATGGTCTTGATCAGTGTGGATTTACCCGCGCCGTTGTGACCCAAAAGGGCGATGCGTGCGCCTTCCTCCACGTCCAGAGATACAGCAGACAAAACAGGGGTCTTGCCCCTGAACTTGGTGACGTCGCGGCAGGATAAAATCGTCATGATCCACCCCTTCCAAGTCTTCGGGGACTGCAATTTCAACCGGGTTCATCAAAGCGTGACTGTCGATCACACCGCCCGGCAAAAGCGACGGGAACGCCGATTGCGACCAGCGAACAAGCTGCACAGCAGGTGAGCCCAGCAAAAGCTTGGCCGAAGGCTGGGTCCAGAGCACGTGGTCCATGCTATCATTTGGCCGGTAGGGGACATCGGCCACGCCATTTGCATCAAGGTCGTAGGCCGCAAAGTCGGACCAGTAGTTGCCACGCCCGTCTTCGGACCATTCATCCCACTTGGTGGACACGTATTTGACCTGTGTCCGATTGCCGATAAAGGCGTTGCCGACAATGCGATTGCGGTCGGAGCCGGCGGTGAAGTGAATGCCGATATCGCAGCCCTCAAACCGGTTGTCTTCGAATTCATTTTTATGGCTGTTGTAAAGGAAGGCGCATTTTTCCGGACCACCTTGTACAAGGTTGCCGGTGATCTCACTGCTGTTGGCATAGTTGAGCATCACGCCGTGATCGCGGTCGTTGATCGAGATGTTGTCTGTGACCTTTACACGGGTGGAAAACATCACCGCATAGCCCAGGTGATTGCCAATTGAGACATTGCCTGACACTTCGCTATCATCGGCATACATGTAGTGCACGCCAAAGCGCAGGTCGCGGAACGTGTTGTTGGTGAATGTGTTTTTTTTCGATGAGTTGACGAAAATCCCGTCACGGCCCCAACGGATGTCATTACCATCCACCAAAGCCCCTGGCGCGTTCCAGACATAAACGCCATTGCCCCGCCGGTTCATTTGGTCGTGCTGTTGGCCTTCGATCACGTTGCCGGTGACACGGGAATTTTTCGCCCCATGAATGTCGACACCGTAAAGATTGCCCCGGAGCACATTGCCCTCGACGACAGCACCGTGAGCGGTCTTGCTCAGTTGAATGCCGCTGTCTATGCCGTCATGGCTATCGCCAGAGCCGGTGATGGTCAGTCCTCGAATGGTCACGTCCTCAGCGGTGACCGTGACCACCGAGCCCGTGCCGCCGCCGTCGATATGCGCGCCATCTGTGCCAATCAACGTTAACGATTTATCAAGCACGACAGGCCCGGCATAGTTGCCAGGTGCAAGCCGTAAGGTGTCACCGGGCTCAGCACGTGCCAGAGCATCGGCAAGCCCCCCGGAGACACCTCAATCTCCCCCGCCGCAAGCGGCAGAGGAGCAAGGGCCATACATATGACCGCCAGCGCGCGCATCAGGTGGCGCGCGGTTCCACGAACATGCGCCCGCGCATTTCCATGTGCAACGCATGGCAGAACCACTGACAATAGAACCAGTGCACACCGGGGCGTTCCGCTGTGAAGGTAACCGAGGCGGTCGCCTGCGGCCCGATTTCCATCGCGATGCCGTAGTTGGCCAGGCAGAACCCGTGGGTCACATCGTCGATGTCATCAAGGTTGGTGACATAGATCGTGACCTCGTCGCCCTGTTTGACGGTGAACTTCTCCATCGAGAACGACGGCGCAATCGACGTCATATAGACCCGCACCTTGTTGCCATCCCGAATGGGCTCATCCGCGCCATCCTCAAGCGTGATGCCATCGGCCTCGGCCTGAATACGGGCGTCTTCCCATGTTGGGTCGTTGCGATCCCACAGCGTATTGGGGTTCACGATATCCCGGCGCACGATGATGCTGTCATGCGGTTCGGCAAAGGTCGGGCCGTCATGCACAACACTCATGCCGCCATCGGCAATGGCAATGAGCTGTTCATTCTCGGCTTTGAGTGGCCCGGTGTTGAGGAACCGGTCCTTCGAGAACTTGTTCATCGAGACAAGCCATTTGCCATCGGCTTCCTTAGTTTCGCCCATGGACGTCGAGTTATGACCCGGCTGATAGGCCACATCGACTTTCTCAAGGATCGGATCTTCTCCCGCCAGCGCCTTGTCGATGTTCCACTTGACCACTTGGCTGTCGAGGAAAAGCGTGGTGAAGCAGTTGCCTTGCCCGTCAAAGGCCGTATGAAGTGGCCCGAGACCCAGTTCCGGTTCCGCCACGATGCAATCGCGTGGCTCAATCGTGTCTGCAAAGAGATCGTCCAGCTTGGTGACATCCATGACCGAAACAGTGGGTGACAGCTTGCCGTTGATCATCACATGCTTGCCGTCGGGTGCTGTGTTGATGCCATGTGGGCTGTTGGGGATCGGGATGTAGCGGGTGTAGTTCTTGTTCGACCCTTTACGGCCATCAAGCACCTTCACACCGTTCAGTTCCTGATAATCCCCGGCGGCAACACCGGCCTCGATTTCCTTGAGATTGAAGACAACCACGTGATCCAGTTCATTCTCGGTCATCTCGGCCAGGGTCATGCCCATTTCCGAGTTGTAAGAGGTCGAGAAGGCGTATTTGCCCTGATAATCGCAGTCGGTGTTGTCAAGGTTGCCCGACACCATCACCTGCCAGGCGATTTCCATCGTGTCGCCATCAATGGCGGTGTAGATGTTCACATATTGTGATGGGTCATCCAGAATTTGCCCGTCATTGACGAGCGGTGCCTCATGCTCGCCATTGGCAAAGACATAACCTGTGCGCGGGAATTTCTGTGGCCGGAGCCCGTGGATGTCATGCGCATTGGGGATCTCGATGATCTTGTCGCATTTCATCACGTCGCAGCGCACCCGCGCGACACGTGTGTTGGCCTTGTCGTTCATAAAGAGATAACGGCCATCATAAGTGCCGTCGGTGAAGGACATATGCGGGTGGTGCAGGTCGCCATTGTCATAGGTGACTTTGCCTTGGGTTGCGAGGAACGCCTTGGTTTCCTCGGTCAGACCTTCGGTTAGGATCTTCAGGCTTTCATTGGTCTGTCCCCAGCCGGTCGCCGAGCACCGATTGAAGACCGGTACGCGCATGAATTCGCGCATCGAAGGCACCCCGAGGATACGCATTTCGCCGGTCTGACCCGAAGACCAGAAGCCGTAATATTCGTCCAATTCACCCGGAGCCAGATGCGCACCTTCTGCCGCTTTGGCCTGCGTTGCGCTGGACAAAAGTCCGGTGCCCATGCCCGTGGCCGCCACCACGGCGCCCGTTGCGGTCGCGCCAAGCAGGCCACGTCGCGAGACGTTCAGTTTTGGAGTTTGGTCTGACATAGCTTTCTTCTCCTTCTGGATGCGCGGGCTATTCGGCCGCGGCTTTGTTGACGAGGGCGTCGGGCACTTTGCCCACCGCCGCCCTACGTTTGAGCGTCTTGATCACCTGAGGGCATTTGGCCTCGGATTGGTAGAGAACCTGACAATGCAGGCAGTTGACGCATTCATTGGGGTTGATCTCCCCGGTTGGGTGGATGGCATCGACCGGACATTCATTGGCGCAGGTGTGGCAGGGCGACCCGCACATCTGATACCGCTTGAGCCAGTCGAACATGCGAACACGAGCCGGGATCGCCAGTGCAGCGCCCAGCGGACACAGGTAACGACAGTAGAAGCGTTCGATGAACAACCCGGCAATGAGCAGGGCCACGGCAAAGACCACGAAAGGCCAGTCGCGGACAAATTTCAGGATGATCGCAGTCTTGAAGGGCTCGATCTCGGCCAGTTGCTCGGCGATCTGGATTGAGGCCAGCGATATGCCGAAGAGCCCAAGGAAGATCATGTATTTCGCCGCCCAAAGCCGCTCATGCAGGCCCCAGGGCAGTTCGATTTGTGGGATTTTGACCAGACGGCCCAACCGATTGGTCAGCTCTTGCAGCGCGCCAAAAGGACAGAGCCATCCGCAGTAGGCCCCGCGCCCCCAAAAGAGAAGCGCTGCCGCCACGGCGAACCATTGGATGAAGACCAGTGGGTCAAGCAGGAAGGCATCCCAGGTAAACCCGCTGCGCAGCGACCCAGCAAGCGCCATGAGGTTCACGACACTCAGCTGTGCGTTCATCATCCAGCCCAGCCATACAAGCGTGAAGGTCAAGAACCCCATGCGGAACCAGAAATAGGCGCGGGCGTGGCGTGTGGCCTGCATCTGGAAGAAAAAGACGCCCGTGAGCACGGTCAGCATCACGCCAAGAATGGCAATTTCAACAGTCTTGTCGCGCCAGATGCGTTGCCAAAGTTCGGCCTTGGCCTCGGCCTCTGATTGCACATCTGCGTGGTCTACTGCGGGTGTGACGGCGGGCAGGAGATAGCTTTCGGGCAGATCATAGGCCAGATCGAAGGTCAGGAATGTTTTGTCGACCGCTCCTATGGCGCGCTGCGCAAGCAGTTGGACACGAAAGGGCTCAGTTGGGTCAAATCCGATATCAGCGGGGATCTTGAAGAGGTCCAGTTCGGTGAAACTGGGCGCATCAGGTGTGCCGAGATTGAGAACGCGTTTATGCTGCTTGTCGAAAAACCGGGCCGACACATCGCCCTGAATCAATTGAAACCGGTCAAAAATGCCGCCGCGCACATAGCCTGAACCTTTGAACGAATAGCGTCCGCGCCCGAGCAAGATGATGGCGTGCTCACCCGGTTCAAGCCATTGCTTTAGATTGGCGTATTCGCGCTCTCCGAGCAGGCTTTGACCAATTGTCGGCACACTGACCAGGGCCGCGTACATGTCGATATAAGTCTCATCCTCCGCACCTTTTTCGGGCCGCGCGATGGCGCGTTCATCGCCTGTTGCAGCGAAGGCGGCGTTGATCTGGCCAACATCCAGCGTTAGGCGACGGATGGATCCATCGCCGGAAAGTGTGGTCCAGTCGCGCGTCTCTGCCGCGCTCATATCAATTTCACGTGGCGGCTCGGTCGGAGTTTCTGTCGCCAATCCGCCAAGCCCCAAGGCTCGGGCAACTTTCAGCCCACCGCGCACCAATGAGTCGTCAATGACCATGACGGTGACTGTGGCCCCGGAGATGATGTCGAGATCATGTGCAGATCCACCGGCAGCGGCCTCGGCTTTCAGGTCGAGCCCGGCGTAGCTTTCGGTCAATGCACGCATTTCGCTATCAGGAATGCCAATCAGCACGATGGGTTCTGAGTGCTCAACAAGCTTGGTGCCGGTGACGACGGCATCGGCATCAACTGCCGCAGCGACATGAATAGGTTTGCCGGAATAGCCGGTGGTGCCGACAAAATCGGACGTAATAAAGACCCAGGCGACCGTCTCACCGTCTTTTAAAACAGGGGCGACGGGTACATCTTCTCGCACCGGGCCAAAACCTGTGGCGCCCTCAACAAAGTCGTTTGGGTTTAGGTCGGGAAGAAAACGAGGCAGTTCCTCGGCAACCGCAGCGACGGTCAGCAAGACGAAGGCCAAAACACCACCTGCAATGCGACTCAGGATACCCATAGGTGAATTTACGATTCACTAATCGTTTTCTGCCTTGACCTTGATCAAGTAGCACGTAACTCAACCAATTGGATAAATGCGTAATAATATATTTAAAACAAATTACTAAGCGACTTATTTAATCTAGTCGACTAAGGTGATGTTGGAATCTTTGATGCCCTTTGCGTGACCCTTGGCCGAAGCAATCTAGGGCCATAGAGAACAACAAACCCCAAAAAAGACAGACACCAAAAACCGGCAGCTGCGTTTTGCATCGCTGACGGATCGTCACTGAAGGCAGCTACAGTGCGTAGACACACGGCGCAAAAGAGAGCCAGGTAGAGGCATATCGTGCCGCGTCCAGCGTGTAGCACACCGCCTGTGTGACCCAAAGTGGCACGGGTCATGATCGCAAGTGTCATCAATCCAACGGCCCCAATCATCCAGACATGCTGTGTGCTGGCCAAATGCTCTGTCGCGCCACCTAAAATGACCCCGGCATGCAGCAAGGCACCTAATGGAATAAAAAGGTAAGACAGATGCAGCACCCAAACCAAGGCTTCTGGCCCTGTGCGATGTCCTTGCCATCGCGCCAATCGGATCAGGTGCAGTATGCCTGCAACGGCAAGCAAAACGCCGGTCATTTTGGTATCCGGCCAGATCACCCAAACCAGCAACGAGACCAAAAGCGCCAGAAGAGCCAGCTTGTCGTATGCCTGCATCGGCGGGGCGGGCAGGTGATCATTGCCGGCCTTGACCAGCCAGTTGCGGGTAAAAGACGGCACCACGCGCCCGCCGACGACCGCAACAAGCATCAACGCCGTCGCAAGCCCGAGCCGCAGACCGGGGCCACTTGCGGCATAACCAACAAGGGCTTCGAAGTGGAACATCGCATTAGCCACAAGAAAGGCCAGTAAAAGGCTCAGGATAATGAGGTTTTTCCAATTCTTGCCGGCAAAAATCTCACGCGCTGCGACGAGCGACAGGGCCAGTGGAAAGGCAAGATCAAGCAGCACAGCGGCAGAGGCAGGCATCAAGTCAGATGTCGCCATTGCGATGCGCCCGATCAGCCATAATCCCGCCAAGGCGGCCAAGGACCACCCCACGACCGGCAATCGCCCGGTCCAGTTCGGCACTGCCGTCAGCAAGAAGCCGGCAATCACTGCGCCGAGATACCCAAAGAGCACCTCATGGGCGTGCCAGCTCACGATGTCATAACGAATTGGCAGTTCCAGCCGACCTCCGAGCATGGCGACCCATGCCAGAATAGACAGAACAGCCCAGACAGCAGCACCTAGAAAGAAGGGTCGGAACCCGAAACTAAAGAGTGCGGGTCCCATCCAGGCGCGCACCCTTTGCTGCGTTGTGGTCATCGCTGGGCTTCGCCTTTGGTCAGACAGTGGCGCCTTTGCGGCGGATCATACACCCCAGGCTGCCAGCAATCATGCCGATGCCAATAGACGCGGCAAGCTCCAGTCCGCCAACCTGGGCGAAAGAGAAATCCGCGAACATGAGGGCTTCGCCCAATCCAATAAGACCGCCCATCACAACGGCCAGACCGATGTTGCGCGTCATCATGCCAAAGGCAAGACCAAGCACGCCGGGCAGGCTGAGGAAATTACTGCCAATGGTTCCGAGTAAATCTAGCATCGTGGTCCCACCCTAATTCGACGTGTTACTGAGGTAATTTTGGATTTGCGCCGTTTCCTCACCGGTCTCGCGCTCAATCGCCAGAGACTCCACAACCTTCTGATATTCTTCCAGATAGTTTGGCGGCAGGTTATGCGCTATGCCCTGATGGCAGTCGATACAGGTCATACCGGTGTCGATGGCCTTCTGGTGATCCTTTGCGGCACGGGCTTCCTGGATCGTGAAATCCATGTATTCAAAGTTGTGACAGTTGCGACATTCACGGCTGTCATTTGCCTTCATCTTCTTCCAGACGAGCGAGGCCATATGCAGGCGCCGTTCCTCATACTTTTCTGGCGTCGAGATGCTGCCGGTCAGTTCGTGATAGACGTCCTTCACAGCGATGATCTTGGCCTTGACCTTATGCTCCCAATCCTTGGGAACGTGGCAGTCCGAACAAATCGCGCGCACGCCGGAATGATTGTTGTAGTGGATGGTTTCGCGGTACTCGCCCAGATTGGTTTCCATGGTGTGACAGGAGACACAGAATTCTTCGGTGTTGGTCATGTCCAGCGACCAGTGAAATCCGCCCCAGAACAGGATGCCACCGAGAAACCCGGCGATGAGAGTGAAGCCAACGCTCAGAACAGCGGTTGGACCCCAGAACCAGTCCCAGAAACGGCGCAATCTGCCGCGATTGTCGGGGGAGTCGGCCATGATGGTTGCTCCTTTATCCGTTGTCTCAGTTTGCGGATGAGGGTTGGAAAACATTGTCCACCAGCGCAGGCGCATCGGCCTGAGGGACATGGCACTGGGTGCAGAAGTACCGGGTGCCTGCAATGTGATCGAGCTCATTGCCATCGCGATCAAGGTAGTGCGTCATCGATAGCGTTGGCGCGCTCCGCTCGCCCGCTTTGGTCCAGTCGTGACAGGACAGGCATTGATTGGTGCGCACATCAATCTGATACTGCGCGATGCCATGCGGAATGAGTGGCGGTTGCTGGCGGTAATTCCGCTGCATTCGTCCCTCAATCTGCCGATGGACCTGATCCAGATGAACTGGCTCATCCACATCAGCCCCGCGTAGGGTCGTGACCTGTTGCGCTGCGGCGAGACTGCCAAAAGCAAGCACCGCCGCAAGGCTGAGGACCGAAAGTCTAGTTGATTTCCGCATGGTGGGTACTCCCGTTATCTGGAGAGGCGGCACCGATAGTTGCCGCAGATGAAAGGTCGGCCAATGCGCCAATGCGATTGTCAAACCGATGAGTGAAGTGAAAGACGTCCTGAGCGCAGACATCGATGCAGCGTCCGCAATTTGTGCAATCCGGCGACAGGATCAGAGGCGAGGTACCGTCCTTGCCTTTAAGGGCTGGAGAGATCACCTGATTTTCCGGGCAAACCGCATAGCAGTCCATGCAATCATCACAAGCCGTGCGATTGGCGGCACTGATCCGCACCACGCTTTTGGTTCCGATCAGGCCATAGATCGCGCCCACAGGGCAGACATGGCCACACCATCCCTGACGCGACAGCAAAAGGTCAAAGAGAAAGATCAAGCCAATTAGGGCCAGCGAAAAGCCAAGCCCGAAGATCAAACCGCGATGCAGGATCGTGATCGGGTTGATCAGCTCCCAGGCGATGGTTCCGGTGAGGGCCGAGGCCAGAATGGCGGCGAGTGCGATCCAGAGGCGCGTATTGCGCTTGGGTTGCCATCCTTTGGGCAAGCCAAGTTTGACATGCAACCAGTGCGCCGCGTCCGTGACCGGGTTGATCGGGCACACCCAGGAACAATAGGTCCGTCCGCCAAGCACCGCATAGGCCACGACAACAATGGCCGCACCGATCAGAGCGGTCAGGGCAGGCCAATGTCCGGCGACCATGCTTTGCACCAGAACGAAAGGATCTGTGAGTGGTAGAATGTCCAACGTGCGCGACCCGGCCAGCGTGCCTTCAACGATCCAGATCCCGAACCATGGCCCAACCAGAAACAGCGCCAGAAAGAAAAGCTGACTGGCGCGACGCAAAAGCAGGAACCGATGCGCCCCGATCCAGCCCTTGATGGCAATGGCCTCCTGGCCAACGGGAAGATGCGTGCGCGCGCTCATTGCGTGGCTCCGGGAAGTTTGTAGGTCGGCTCGAACCCACCCGGTGTTGCCAGGTTGTCTGTGCCAGGGCCGGGCAGGCGGTCCGGCAGATCAATGATGCCGTCGACCAAGGGGCCGTCATTGGCTTCTTTCTCTTCCCAGCCGCGGCGATAGTGGTCTGCCGATTCCGCGCGCGCCAGATGCGTGGGCAGAACCTTGATCGCCGCTTCGGGCAGGACGCAGCTTTGTTCGCATTTGCCGCAGCCGGTGCAGCGGTCTGCGTGTACTGTCGGGGCAAAAATCGCATGATGGCCCGAACGTGTGTTGTGCGAGGTTTCCAGCGTGATCGCCTCGTCAATCACCGGGCAGACCCGGTAGCAGACGTCACATCGTAGCCCGAGGAAATTCAGACAGTTTTCCTGATCCACCAAGACCGCGACGCCCATGTCGGCGTCATCTATGTTGGTGAGGGACGGATCCAACGCACCTGTCGGGCAGGCGGCCACACATGGGATGTCGTCGCACATCTCGCATGGGATATCGCGTGCGGTGAAGTAGGGCGTACCGGTGGCCGGGCCATCTTCTCCAAGTTCAGCAAGCTTGAGCGTGTCGTAGGGGCAGTCCCGCACACAGAGGCCACAGCGAATGCAAGCGGATAGGAAATCTTCCTCCCCCGTGCGCCCGGTGGCCTGATGGCTGTGGCGGGCAAGGCGCGAGCATCTCGCGCCAGATACGCCAGTCCCGATCCGGCAAAGACACATCCACCCGCCGCACGAAGGGCTCCGGTCAGAAACCGGCGCCGATCCGTGGATATGGAGTCGAGACGTGCCATTGCCATTCCCGCGTGCTAACCTTTACGCCCGCTCAACCTTGCAGGCGCATTTCTTGAAGTCGGTCTCTTTCGAGATCGGGCAGGTGGCGTCGAGCGTCAGCTTGTTGGTCAGCTGGCCTTCGTCGAACCATGGCATGAACACCAGACCACGCGGCACTTTGTTACGTCCACGCGTTTCCACGCGGCTCAGGACCTCACCACGGCGAGTGGAGATTAAAATCTCCTGTCCACGCCGCACATCACGGTCACGGGCATCATCGGGATGCATGTAAACCACAGCCGCAGGATAGGAGCGGTGCAGTTCGGGCACGCGCCGTGTCATTGAGCCTGAATGCCAGTGCTCCAGAACACGCCCGGTGCAGAGCCAGAGATCGAATTCTTCATCCGGCTCTTCCGCCGCGGCCTCGTAAGGCGCAAAGATGATATTCGCCTTACCATCGGGCTTGCCGTAGAACCGCACGCCTTCGCCTTCGGGCACGTAAGGGTCATACCCTTCTCGAAAGCGATAGAGCGTCTCCTTGCCATCCACCACAGGCCAGCGCAGACCGCGCGCCTTGTGATAGGTGTGGAAGTCGGCCAGGTCATGCGCCTTGCCGCGCCCAAAATCGGCATATTCCTCAAAGAGACCCTTTTGGACGTAGAAGCCGAAATGCTCGCTTTCGTCATTGTCAAAGCCCTCATTGACTTCGCTGACCGGGTATTTGTCCACATTGCCATTGGCAAAGAGCAGGTCGAAGAGATTGACGCCCTTGAACTCTGGATTGGCGTCGAGCAATTCCTTGTCCCAGACCTCATCCGTGGTGAAGCGTTTGGAGAATTCCATCACTTGCCACAGGTCCGACTTGGCCTCTCCCGGTGCCTTGACCTGCTGGTTCCAGAACTGAGTGCGGCGTTCGGCATTGCCGTAGGCGCCTTCCTTTTCCACCCACATCGCAGTGGGCAGGATCAGGTCCGCGGCCAATGCCGTAACCGTAGGATAGGGCTCGGATACCGTGATGAAGTTTTCCGGATTGCGATAGCCAGGGAAGCCCTCGTCGTTGGTATTGGGCGCGGCTTGCAGGTTGTTGTTGCACTGCACCCAGTGGCAATTCAGCTCGCCGTCTTTGAGCTTGCGGTGCTGCAGCACGGCGTGAAAGCCGGGTTTTGGCGGGATGGTGCCCGCAGGCAGACCCCAGGCCTTTTCGCAGATCTCGCGGTGCTTGTCGTTCTTGACCACCATGTCGGCGGGCAAGCGGTGAGCAAAGGTGCCGACCTCTCGTGCAGTGCCGCAGGCCGAAGGCTGGCCGGTGAGCGAGAAGGGCGAGTTGCCCGGCTCGGAAATCTTGCCGGTGAGCAGGTGCACGTTATAGAGCAATCCGTTGACCCAGGAACCCCGCGTGTGCTGGTTAAAGCCCATGGTCCAAAGGCTCATCACCTTCCGGTACGGATCGGCATATTGCTGGGCGAGAAGCTCAAGCTTGGCCGCAGGCACACCGGACAATTCTGACACCATATCAACGGTATATTCACTGACGGCTGCTGCATATTCATCCATTGTCATTGGATCAAGCTTGCCGTGTTTGCCCTCGTGACTTGGGTTCGCGGCGGCTTCTTCCAAGGGATGGTTCGGGCGCAGACCGTAGCCGATATCCGTTGCAGTTTTAGTGATGTTGACATGTTTGGACACAAAGTCCTCATTCACGGCGCCGTTCTGAATAATGTAATTCGCGATGTAGTTCAGGATGGCCAGATCGGTCTGCGGCGTGAAGATCATGCCGTTGTCGGCCAACTCGAATGAGCGATGCTCAAAGGTCGAGAGCACATGCACTTCGGCCCCCGGCTTGGTCAGGCGCGTATCCGTGAGGCGAGACCACAGGATCGGGTGCATTTCGGCCATGTTCGACCCCCAGAGCACAAATGTGTCTGCATGCTCCAGATCGTCATAGCAGCCCATCGGCTCGTCAATGCCAAAGCCGCGAATGAAGGCGGCCACAGCCGAGGCCATGCAGTGCCGTGCATTGGGGTCGATATTGTTCGACCTCAAGCCTGCCTTCATGAATTTGGCCGCGGCGTATCCTTCCCAGACGGTCCATTGGCCGGACCCAAACATGGACACGGCGCTTGGACCTTTTTCTTTGAGGCTGGCCTTCCATTTTTCGGCCATCACATCAAAGGCTTCGTCCCAGGACACCGGCTCAAATTCGCCGTTCTTGTCAAAGACACCGTTTGATTTGCGCAAAAGTGGTGTGGTCAGGCGGTCCTGGCCATACATGATCTTCGACAGGAAATAACCTTTGATGCAGTTCAGCCCGCGGTTCACCGGGGCATCAGGGTCGCCTTGAGTGGCAACGACGCGTCCTTCTTTGGTGCCAACAAGGACTGAGCACCCTGTGCCACAGAAGCGGCAAGCGGCCTTGTCCCATCGGATATCAGACGATTTGACTTGTGCATGGGCCCCGGTCGCCAGCGGGATACCGGCTGCGGCGGCTGAGGTGGCGGCTGCTGTCGCTTTGAGGAAGGTGCGGCGGGATTCAGATTTGGTCATGGAACTGAGCTCCAATTGGTGTGGACGTGGATTGAGCAAGCGGCGCGCGGGGAATGGCCGTCTCGTCTTCGAAATGGTGATAGGTAAGCGTGAGTGAGATCACGCCGGGAACCTGATGCAGGTCCATGATGATTTCCGAGGCCAGACGTGTCTCTGTGTCTTCCACGACTATGACAAGACGTCCATCATCACTTTTGGCGTGCACTTCGACGCCTTCTGTGGACGCCATTGTCGTCTCAGCTTCGGCAATCCGTTCTGGTTTGATGTGAACAACACATCCGCAGATGTTCATGATGTTGCCTCCCTTGCAGCATCGGTGATTTGGGTCAGTGAAATCGCAGCAGCAGGACAGATCGACACGCAGTCACCGCAGCCCGTGCAGTTGAAGTCGTCGATCTGGGGCTCTGCACGACCGCCCAGTTGCAGGCGGAAAGAAATGGCGCCGGCCTCGCAATTGTCCTGACAAGAGCGGCAGGTGACAGCTTGGCGTGAAAAGCATGTGTCCGCGATATTGGCGCGCCAAGGCCAAACTTGAAGCTGAGTTACATCAAGCGCCTCAGTGGGGCATGCTTCTGCACACGCGCCACAGAACGTGCATCCGCCTTTGCGCAGGTTCAGCACTGGGTAGCCCCGGTCATCAGAGACAATGATGGATTGCGGACATACTGGAGCGCAGTCACCACAGCGCGTGCATATGTCTCGAAAGTTGTCTTGCGTGGCTCCGGGCGGACGCACCTTGTCGTCAGGGGCAAGTCTGGCTTCCAGGAAAGCGCGTCTGCTTGGCCGGTGGGTCATCACACTCTCGGGTTGAACGCATTCAACCCAAGTTTAGGCGGGGATTTGTCGGATGATCCTTGATCTCGATCAAGGAGTGAGTGTGTGAAACTCGCTAGCGCGCAACCTTGCTCAAATTGCCACCCTCAATCCGGCGCAAGGACAGCTCAAGCCTAGCTTCGGCCTCTGCAATCTCTGACAAGGCAAGCTGCGTGTAATTCATATGAGCTTCAGAAGCCTCGCCGGCCGCTTCGGGGTCACGGCTCAGAATGGTTTCGATGATGCGCAAATGCTGATCCTTCAGAACATTGCGCACCTCAGGCATGGTGTAGAGTTTCTCGCGGTTCATAAACACGCCCTGACGCAACATGCGTGATAGGGCGCGCATGATCTGCAGCAAAACAATGTTGTGGCTGGCTTCATAGACGGCAATGTGCAGATCAATATCAGCTTCCGCTTCGGCCTGCGCATCACCGCTGGCATGAGCCGCCTCGATCTTTTGCGCGCATGTCGAAAGGATCTCACGGTCCACATCCGTGGCGCGTCGTGCAGCCAGCGTGGCCGCCATCCGTTCCAACGTGGCACGCAGCTCCAGATAGTCGTCGACCATCTCGGTCCGCTCCTCCAAAAGCGTCAGAAGCGGATCCGTGACACTGGTGGCCAGCGGTGCCACCTGCCGTCCGCCATTGGGTGCAGAGGATAGCAACCCTTTCGCTTCCAGAGCTTTGAGCGCGTTGCGCAAGGTTGGGCGGGAGACATCCAGTGCCTCAGCCATGTCGCGTTCCGGGGGCAACGACTCACCCGGGCGCAAAGACCCTTCGAGAATCAGATCTTCGATATGACGCGCGGTGGTTTCGGCGGCAGGGGGTCTCTTTTTGGACTCCGGCATGGATTTTCCCTTGTTTGGGTGTTTTCAATGCGTTGTCGCATTTTGCGTTTCTCTAATTGGATACCAGTTGGCGCGAACAGGGTAAAGAAAAAACCAATATTGAGTTAATGGTAAAAATAGTATACCATGGTAAACAATTCGGGTGGGCGAAAGTCTTGGGAGCTCTGTGAGAGGGGTGTCTCCTGCCGAAGCACAAAGGTCGGGTTTTGCCCGGCACCAAGACGACCCGGAAAAGTGACCCGGGATTTGACACAGCAACAGTGATCAACCGACCGGTTTTGCCGGTCGACAGGTTGGTTATTGCCTGAAAATCGGAGGAGACACCCCATGTCACCGACCCTAAGTTTCATTCTGGCCTTGCTGCCGATTGCCACAGTGTTCCTGCTGCTCGTGGTTCTGGCACGCTCGGCCCGACTATCCATGGCCGTTGCCTATGCTGTAACGGCTCTCACAGCCCTGTTTTTCTGGGGCACAGCACCCGAGGTTGTGGCTGGCGCCACGGTCAACGGGCTTGTCACCGCCATCAGCCTTCTCTTCATCGTGTTCGGGGCGATCCTGCTTCTTTACACGCTGGAAGAAAGCGGCGGCATCCGTTCGATCCGGTTGGGATTTTCGCGCATCTCACCGGACCGACGGGTGCAGGCGATCATCATTGCCTGGCTCTTTGGCGCTCTGATCGAGGGTGCCTCGGGCTTTGGCACGCCCGCCGCAATCGCGGCCCCATTGCTTGTGGCCATCGGTTTCCCGGCCATGGCCGCGGTGATGATCACCCTGATCATCCAATCCACGCCTGTATCCTTTGGCGCGGTGGGCACACCCATTCTTGTGGGTGTCAACACCGGCCTGAGCGATCAGCCTCTGGTCCAAAGCACCATCGGGCAGGTGGGCTACATGGAATACCTCTACGGTATCGCCGCAAACGTTGCGATGATCCATGCCCTGATCGGCGTTCTCATTCCGCTCTTCCTGGCGGGTATGCTGACACGGTTCTTTGGCACCAACCGGTCCTTTGCCGAAGGTCTGAAAGCCTGGAAATTCGCGCTTTTTGCCGGTGTGGCCTTTACCGTGCCGTACTTCCTGATCGCGTCCTTGCTTGGGCCTGAATTCCCATCGCTCCTGGGCGGCATCATCGGCCTGATGATCGTGATCCCGGCTGCACGCCGCGGCTGGTTCCTGCCCAAGGACAACTTTGACTTCCCACCGCGTGCGGCCTGGGAAGAATCCTGGAACGGAGACCATTCGGCCGAAACCCACGAAGATCCGCCCGTCCATGGCCGTGTCATGCACACTTTGCGCGCATGGACCCCTTATGCGATCGTCGTGGCCCTTCTGGTGCTCACGCGTACCGTGCCTGAAATCAAGGCGCTGCTGGTATCTCCGGCTGTAACCCTTGGCGTCAGCGATCTCTTTGGCTCTGGCATCGGTGTATCGGTCAAACCACTCTACCTGCCTGGCGCAATTCTGATCCTGGTCTCGCTGTTGACCATCGTCATCCACAAGATGCCGGTCAAAACCTATGGCCATGCGTTCAACTCGTCTGTGCGCACCATGATCAAGGCAGCGCCTGCGCTCCTGCTAGCGGTGCCCATGGTCAAAGTGTTCCTGAACTCGGCATCCGAAAGCATGGCCTCCATGCCCATCGTGCTGGCCGAAAGCGTGGCAACTGCGGCGGGCGATGCCTGGTCGCTCTTCGCGCCGACCATCGGGGCCATGGGGGCCTTCGTGGCTGGGTCGAACACCATCAGCAACATGATGTTCTCGCTCTTCCAGTTCTCGACAGCTGAGCAAATCGGCCTTGGGGCAGGGGGCGCGGCGATCGTGGTCGCTTTGCAGGCCGTGGGTGGCGCTGCGGGCAACATGATCTGCGTACACAACGTGGTTGCGGCCTCGGCCACCGTGGGCCTGGTCAACCGCGAAGGCGAGATCATCCGCAAAGTGCTCGTCCCGCTGACCTACTACCTGGTGCAAGCCGGTCTCATCGGCACAGCGCTTCTTGCCGGTGGCCTGAACCTGTGGTGGCTCGCCGCCGTGATCTGGCCAGTACTGGTGCTGGGCGGCATGTCCCTCAAACGAGGGCGCGCAGTCGAGGCCAAGCCAAGTCAGGCAGCCGTGCCAGCCGAATAAGGCCAGCCCTTGGAAAACAAACACCCGCGCCGGGACACTGGCGCGGGTTTTTTTGTGAAACCCAGAACTCAGCCTCAATTCAAAGATCGTCCAACAACAGACTAAGCTCAGGTATCGCAAAAATAATGAGGGAATTTTGGCTCCGGCGGTAGGGATCGAACCTACGACCAATTGATTAACAGTCAACTGCTCTACCGCTGAGCTACGCCGGACCAACGAGCGGGATATAGCAATCTGGATTCTGCGCGTCCAGAGGGATTGTGACAAATTTTTCTCGGCGCCCCTCTAACGGCCTCAGATCAGGGTGAAGACGGCATCGCGTGTCAGCTCGCCCACTGGCCGCACAGTGTTTTTGCCATGCAGGTCAATAAGATGCGCCAGAACATTGCGTTCGGCAGCGGGCAAAAGGGCTTGGGGTGTGTCGGTGTAAATTTGTCGTGTGAGCGTCTCTGCGGTGGCGGGGGCTGTGCTCAATGCTGTCAGGATCGCCGCCTCCCGTTCATTTCGGTGGGCGATGAGCCAGTCGATCCGCGCGGCCGGGTCGGTGATTGGGGCACCGTGGCCGGCATGCAGAACACGGGCATTCCTATCTCTTAACCTGCGGCAGGAGGCCATGAAATCGGTCAGGTCCCCATCGGGTGGCGCGACCAGAGAGCTGGCCCAGCCCATGACGAGATCTCCGCTGAAGACCACATCGCCCATGGCAAAGCACAGGTGATTGCCCAAATGCCCCGGCGTCCAGAGCGCGGTAAGACTCCAGTCTGGGCAATCCACTTGCGCACCATCTTCCAATGCAATATCGGGCGCGAAATCAGGATCGACGCCTTCACCGGCATCTGTCAACCCGGCCGCGGCAAGGCGCTGCATGACGGCACTGCGCCCGGCGCGTGACGGCCCAAACGCGTGAACTTTGGCCCCGGTTTCACGTGCCAAGACCGGGGACAGGGGAGAATGATCAAGGTGGCTATGGGTGACAAAGATATGCGTGATACGCTGATCCGGACCAAGGGCCGTGAGAATGGCCGATAGATGGCATTCATCCGCAGGTCCGGGGTCTATCACCGCCACATCGGTTGCGCCGACAAGATAGGTGTTCGTACCCCGAAAGGTCATAGGTGACGGGTTGGGCGCCAGAATTCGGCGGACGCCGTCCCCCAGTTCCGCGACCACACCCGGTGTGGGATCAAACTCATCCATGCTGATCGCTCTTTCCGTCTGCCCTGGCTGTCGCTAGGTTTAGCCCATGTCGTTCCGCTGGCTCAAACCCTATATGCCCCGCAGCCTGTATGGCCGGGCTTTCCTAATCCTGCTCCTGCCGGTGATCACTCTGATGCTTGTGGTGTCTGTGGTGTTTATCCAGCGTCATTTTGAGGGTGTGACCAATCAGATGACGCGCACCGCCACGCGCGAGGTTCTGGTACTACTTAACAGCGGGGACACGGCAGACGCGATCGAACAAAGCGGCATTGCCCAGACATTGCAGGTCATGGTCGAGGACGTCCCAATGACGGGCGTGCCAAGCCAGAACGCACGGCGCTGGTATGACTTTACCGGTGCCTTCGTGATCCGCGAGTTCACACAGCTGTTGCCGATGGTCGAGGCCATTGAGTTGCCGAATGAAAAAGACGTGCATCTGTATTTCAAATCCGACGCAAATGCGCTGCGTCTGACCTTTGACCGACGCCGGGTGTCGGCGTCGAATCCGCACCAGCTTTTGGTCAATATGGTGGTGTTTTCCATGATTATGACGGTGATCGCCTATTTCTACCTGCGCAATCAACTGCGTCCAATTACACGTCTGGCATCAGCGGCAGAGGCGTTTGGTCGGGGGCGGCATATCGACTATCGCCCGGCAGGCTCGGTAGAGGTGCGCGCGGCGGGCAATGCGTTTCTGGATATGCGCGCGCGCATTGAGCGGCAGATCGAGCAGCGCACGATGATGCTCTCCGGTGTAAGCCACGATCTACGCACGCCGATCACACGGCTGAAGCTGGCGCTGAGCCTGATGGAAGAGGCAGAACGCGCACCGCTTGAACGCGATGTAGAGGACATGGAGCGGTTGATCACGGAATTTCTCGATTTCGCTCAGGGTGCGCGCGAAGGCGAACCGGAACTGGTCGATCCTTTTGCGCTGGTTACAGACGTGGTCGCCGGGTTCCGGCGGCAAGGCAAAAATGTCAAACTGACTGTCGTGGAAGGGGCCGGCAAAGTCCCGTTGCGGCCTGGCGGTATTCGGCGCGCGGTGGAAAATCTCATCGGCAACGCAGTGCGGTACGGGAACCGGGCTGAGGTGTCGGTGCAGATCACCGATCGCGCCCTGCGTATCCGGGTTGAGGATGACGGACCAGGAATTCCAGAGGCGCAGCGCGAAGAGGCGCTCAAGCCCTTTGCGCGGCTCGATGCCGCCCGCAACCAGAACCTTGGAACTGGTGTGGGGCTGGGGCTATCGATCTCGATGGACACCGCACGAGCGCATGGCGGAACGTTGCGGCTTGGGGAAAGTGACGCTCTGGGCGGGCTGCAAGCGGATATTGTGATCGGGCGGTGAATTGTCGTAAATTCGGATCCAGAAAATGCGTGTTTTCTGTTCCGTTTTTTGTGCAGAAAACGGCACGCCCTAATCGTTTCGCGCTGTACTAGGCGCTATTTGTGCCGAGCGCCACTCTACATCAAGGCTGCCAAAACCGTTTCTTCTTCGGCTTTTGCGCCTTAAGATGCTTGCGCAGATCCGTGTAGCCACCGATCTTGACGCCATCGATGAAAATGAGCGGCGTCGTGGTCACATGATGCTTGTCCTTGAACGCGTTTGTCTCAGCCCGCGTGCGCAGAACGTGTTCCTCAATTTCAAACCCGTTGCTGCGCAACAAATCACGCGCTGCCGTGCCATAGCCACAGGTGTAGTTGGGCAGGTCCATCCGGTAGAGCGTGGCTTTGCGCATGGCGCGACTCCCTTTAGCATTGAACTGCATAAAAAGCGGAAGAGCCGCTTGCGCAAGGGGACGCGCTTCAATTTGCCGTGTGGCCTAATTGGATGGGGACACGCAGGAGGAATTAAATCCCACCCTACACAGTCTATCCAAAGCGCTAATCTGAGAGTTGGTAGGCCCGGAGGGACTCGAACCCCCAACCAAAGCGTTATGAGCGCTCTGCTCTAACCAATTGAGCTACAGGCCCGACCTGGGATCGTCCTAGGCGGGTGTGCGTGGGGCGTCAAGGCTTTGTGATTGCGCAGGCAGGGATGATGGTCTAACCGAACATCGCGGGATGAAAACGGAGCGGGCCATGAGCGACGGCAAGAACGGCATAACTTATGCGGATGCGGGTGTGGATATCGACGCAGGCAACGCGCTTGTTGACCGGATCAAACCTGCGGCGAAGCGTACGACACGCTCCGGCGTGATGGCAGGGCTTGGCGGATTCGGAGCGCTCTTTGATCTCAGGGCAGCGGGCTATTCCGACCCTATTCTGGTGGCGGCCACCGACGGCGTAGGCACCAAACTTCGCATCGCGATTGATACCGGCAATGTGGATGGCGTGGGCATCGATCTTGTCGCGATGTGCGTCAATGACCTTGTGTGTCAGGGGGCGGAGCCGCTTTTTTTCCTCGACTACTTCGCCACCGGCAAGCTCGATACCGAGAGTGCGGCGCGCATCATTGAAGGGATTGCTGAGGGCTGTGTGCGCTCGGGCTGTGCCTTGATTGGCGGTGAGACAGCCGAGATGCCGGGGATGTATCCCGATGGCGATTTTGATTTGGCGGGCTTTGCCGTAGGTGCGATGGAGCGCGGCGCTGATCTACCCGCTGGCGTGGCTGAGAGCGATGTGCTTCTTGGGTTGGCTTCGGATGGGGTGCATTCCAATGGATATTCTTTGGTACGCAAGCTGGTGGAGGTGTCGGGCCTTGGCTGGGATGCGACGTGTCCCTGGGATGACGGCACATTGGGCGCAGCGCTTCTGACGCCAACGCGGCTTTATGTGAAACAGGCGCTGGCAGCGGTGAGGGCAGGGGGCGTGCATGCTCTGGCGCATATCACCGGGGGCGGACTGACCGAGAATATCCCGCGGGTTCTGCCGGACGGCATGATGGCGCAAATTGATCTTGGGTCTTATGAATTGCCTCCTGTTTTCAAATGGCTCCAAGCCACTGGCGGCATGGCCGAGGCAGAAATGCTCAAAACTTTTAACTGCGGCATTGGCATGGTTCTGGCCGTGGCCGAGGGTCAGGCCGAGGCATTGGTCGCGCGTCTTGAAGGTGAAGGTGAGACCGTTGTTCGTTTGGGCCATGTGACCGCAGGGCAGGGCGTGTCTTACACTGGAACGCTGTCTTGACCAAACGTGTGGCGATCCTGTTTTCCGGCGGTGGCTCCAACATGGTTGCGCTGATTGAAAGCATGGTGGGGGATCACCCCGCTAGACCTGTGGTAGCAGTGTCCAACAATGCAGAAGCTGGGGGATTGACCAAGGCGCAGACACTCGGTGTGGCCACAGATGTGGTGGACCACCGTCCCTTCAAGGGCGACCGGGATGCCTTTGAGGCCGTACTCAACGAAACGCTGGCTGCACATGCGCCGGACATTATTTGCTTTGCTGGCTTCATGCGGATCTTCACCGAACGTTTCATTTCCCGCTGGGCAGGGCAGATGATCAACATTCACCCTTCGCTCTTACCCAAATACAAAGGGCTCAACACCCATGCGCGCGCTTTGGAGGCCGGAGAGACCCAAGCCGGGTGCAGCGTGCATGAAGTGCGTCTGCAGCTTGATGACGGACCGCTGTTGGGGCAGGCGCGGGTGCCGGTTCTTTCGGGAGACACGCCCGACAAATTGGCCGCGCGTGTGCTGGAGCAAGAGCATATTCTGTACCCTGCCGTATTGAAACGTTTCGCGGAAGGTGACAAGACACCTGTGCTTTTGCCATGAAATCCGGCGTTTTCATTTTGGCGTGCCTGCCCTATACCGGATTAAGGCACCGGGCCTGATAAAACCAACAAGAGACAAGACCCGCTGAATATGAAGACAATCACCACCACCGATGAGCTGTCCGAATTTTGCAAACGCGCTCAGGATGTGGATTACGTGACAGTCGACACTGAATTCCTTCGCGAGCGAAGTTATTATTCCAAACTGTGCCTCATCCAACTGGCCTTGCCAGGGCGCAATGATGACGATGCTGTACTGGTTGATCCCATTGAGGGCGCCTCCATGTCGTTGGAGCCATTATATGATCTTTTTCGCGCACCCAGCGTGGTCAAGGTCTTCCATGCCGCTCGGCAGGACCTGGAAATTTTTCATGTTGATGGCGGGCTGATCCCGGCGCCTCTCTTTGACACGCAGGTAGCGGCGATGGTTTGTGGGTTTGGCGAACAAGTGGGTTACGAGACGCTGGTGCGTCGCATCCCCAAACAATCGCTGGACAAAACCTCACGTTTTACCGACTGGTCGCGGCGTCCACTGACCAATGCGCAAAAGAAATATGCGCTCGCGGATGTCACTCATCTGCGGCAGATTTATGAGCACCTGTCCGCAAAACTGTCCGAGACGGGACGTGACAAATGGGTGGCCGAAGAGATGGAGGTTCTGAAAAACCCCGAAACCTATATCACCCGACCGGAAGAGGCCTGGCTTCGGGTCAAAACGCGCAATGTGTCGGGAAAGTTTCTGGCCATCGTGCGCGAATTGGCGCGGTTCCGCGAAGAATATGCGCAGGCGCGCAATGTGCCGCGCAATCGGGTGTTCAAGGATGATGCACTTGTCGAGCTGGCCTCGACCAAGCCGGGCTCCCACAAGGATCTGTCGCGGGCGCGCTTGTTGCTGCGCGAAGCCCGGCGGGGCGACATCGCCGATGGTATTCTCAAGGCCGTTGCCGCCGGTGTGGCCTGTGCCGACAAAGATCTGCCGAAACCTGACCGGACAAGAGATAAGCTTCAGGTGAATCCGGCGCTTGCCGACCTGTTGCGTGTTCTGCTCAAGGCCAAGACCGAGGAATATGGCGTGGCCTCAAAACTGATCGCGACGGCCGCTGAACTCGATGCGATTTCGGCAGGTGAGCGTGACGTGCCCGCATTGGGTGGGTGGCGCCATGATGTGTTTGGTGAAGATGCACTGCGCCTGTGCAATGGTGACGTGGCGTTGGCCGCGAAAAACGGCACAATACGAACGGTCGACCTTTAAGATTTTAGCTCAGCCTTGAAGCGAGTCGGTATCATCTGTGATCCAAGTTTGTCGCAAAACGCTTCAGCGCCGCGTTGAGCGGATGTTGCGTTCTGCTGTCACGCGGATCTCGCTGACCTCTTCCAACAGGTCATTGCTGACGAAAACGCCAGCTTTGACAGAACGCGTGCGCTTTGTGCCGACAGGCGTTTGTGTCGGTTGAACCGCATTCAGTGTGTATTCCAAAACGCCGTCCACCGGACCATCCAGATTAACCCGCAAAAGACGCACGTCAAACGCACCTTCGCGATTTGGCAGCCCCGTGACATGCACAATCGCACCCGTGGGCGTGCGCTCCACCACCAGGTCGGTTACTTCGTCGACAAGCGTGCCTTCGTATTGCACTTCCTTGTTCCGGCGGAAAAGACCTGTGCGCTGAATGGTGGTCACGTTGCGACGAACAAGTTGATTGCCGCCTTCCTTGTCGATCAGCGGGTTGCCAGTTTGACGATCATCCGGCGCAATCGTGCCAGATGATTGCGTGCGCGTCTCGACCGCCGTGGATCTGCTTTTGCCAAACCAATTTGATGGGTTGACCCGTGACTCGCGCCACGCGCTGCAACTGGTCAGAACCAGAGTGCCAATTAAGAGAACCGAAACTACGCCCCGCATATCCACCGCCTTTATCCACTTGATACCCGAGTACCTGATCCGCCGCGGCTTGAAAAGATGCAAGCGCGCGAAGTTTGTTCCACAGCGCGTGTACAGACTGTTGGAATTGGCTCTGGACGCCGCGGCGTGCTGCACCTACCTGTGTCTTCGCATCTAAGAAAAGGATCTCAGGGCGTGGCCAGCGGAGCGTTTGAAGCGATTGTCGAAGATTTCGAATTCCTCGAAGAGTGGGAAGACCGGTATCGGTACGTGATCGAGCAGGGCAAGGCGATGGACCCATTGGAAGACGCGCTCAAGGTTCCAGCCACCAAGGTGGATGGCTGTGCCAGCCAGGTCTGGCTGCATCCGCACATCTCGGATGGTGTTTTCCGCTTTGATGGTGACAGTGACGCGATGATCGTGCGTGGTCTGATAGCCGTGCTGCGTGCGCTCTACAACGATATGGCGATCCAGGATGTGCCATGTGTTGACGCCCCGGCTGAGCTGGCCCGGCTGGGACTGAATGATCATTTGTCAGCGCAACGCTCTAACGGATTGAGAGCCATGATAGAACGTATCAGGACTGTGGCGTCTGAGGCCGTTTAGGTAAAAGCTTTTAGAAAGCTTTTCCCGAGTCTTTTCTGAAAAGACTTGGGCGAGGGGCCAGCCCCTCGTACTCCCCGGGATATTTCGGGCAAAAAGAAAGGTTACGCCTGTGCTTTGAGAGCCGTGGCCAGATCGCCGTAACCGGTGAAGCGGTATTCATACGCCAGTCCCAAACGCTCGGCACATTCTTCGGCCTTGGCACGCAGGGCAGGGTCCTCAATTTGGGCTTGATAGACGAGCTTGGTGTAGTTGCCAAAGAGCATATCGCGCAGTTCGGGATGGCGGTCGAGGCCCATGGGTTTCCACACGAAGGCGTCGAATTGCTTGACCAAAAAATCAGTGAGGTAGAACACAGTGATCTCGTCGCGCCCTGCAAAGGCCTCGTTGCCTTCGAAGAACGAATAGCAATGCGGGCCCTCGATCATCTCAACGCCTAGCTCATCGCATTTTGCCTGCAAAAGACCACCTGTGCCGCAATCGGCGTACACCACGAAAATGCTCGCATAAGCATCGCGGTGCTTGCGCACCATGTCTTCCACTGCATCGGTGATTTTGTCAGGGTAAAGGTGATATTTGGCTGGCAGACACTGCAACACCATGTGATCCCAGCCATTTGCAGATTTGAGTGCCAGAATTTCGCGCGCCAGCGCGCCACAGGCAATAAGTAGTATTTGTCCACTGCCCGGTTCGGCAAAGCCGCTTTCGGTCAATGTCGCATCGCTTGGCAGTTGGGTCATGGCGGTGTCTTTCAAACAAGAACGGCCCGGTGATGTGCCCGGGCCGTTTCGCAGATTAATCCAAAGATCGCGATTAGCCTGTCGCACCTTGATTGTGTTTGCGGCCGACCAGTTCCTTGGCGGTTTCCACCGCAACGGCGGCATCGCGGCAATAGGCGTCTGCGCCGATAGCTTTGCCGAATTCCTCGTTCAACGGTGCGCCGCCCACTAGTACGATATAGTCATCGCGGATGCCCTGTTCCACCATCGTGTCGATGACCACTTTCATATAGGGCATCGTCGTGGTCAAAAGCGCCGACATGCCAAGGATGTCGGGTTGTTCGTTTTCGATGGCTTCAAGGTAGTTCTCAACCGGGTTGTTGATGCCCAGGTCGACAACTTCAAATCCGGCACCTTCCATCATCATGCCGACAAGGTTCTTGCCGATGTCATGGATGTCGCCCTTGACCGTACCGATGACCATCTTGCCCACGCGCGGTGCGCCAGTTTCGGCCAGAAGCGGCTTGAGGATGGCCATGCCGCCCTTCATTGCATTCGCCGCAAGTAGCACTTCGGGTACAAACAATATGCCGTCGCGGAAGTCTTTCCCAACAATTGTCATGCCGCCCACAAGCGCCTCGGTCAGGACCCTGTAAGGTTCCCACTTACGTTCCAGCAGGATATTCACACCCTCTTCAATTTCTTCCTTCAGACCGTCATAGAGGTCATCCCACATCTGTTGGACAAGTTCCTCGTCGTCGAGTTCGCTGAGGATGATGTCGTCTTCTTCGTCGGACATTGGCTTTATCCTTGGGGCTCGGGCGCAAACGTGCGCGCGTGTATACTGGTTGAGCTTTCACCGAAAGTTCCGAAATTCACTGTTCGAATTACGACATAGGCGGCGCTTTCCCCGACTTCTAGCGCAGATTTGCGTGGTCATGGTGTGAAAACTTTCGAAGGGATATATGAGTTTATTGCATATGTTCTATTTTTGTTCCAAAATCGTGTGATGCAGAACAAACCCCTCTCAATTAATCCGGCTTTACGCCGCGCGGGGCGTGGGGCGGTGAGCAATGATGCCGGTCGATTTGAAGCACAGGAACGCGCATTTGAAGCGGATGGCTGGGACATTGAAGAAGAGTCGCGCCCTTTGCGCACAGAGGTCAGTCTGGAACGTCCGCGCAAGGTGATCACATACAACCGTTCCCCGGATTTGCCCTTTGACCGGTCGATCAACCCGTATCGAGGATGTGAGCATGGATGTATCTATTGCTTTGCGCGGCCCACGCATGCCTGGTTAGGCCTATCCGCGGGGCTTGATTTTGAAACCCGGTTGGTGGCTCGGCCCGAGGCGCCACTGGTTTTGGCCAAGGAGCTCAGAAAAAAGTCGTATCAGGTCGCGCCAATCGCCATCGGGACAAACACGGATCCTTATCAGCCCATTGAAAAGACGCATGAAATCATGCGTTCCTGCCTTCAGGTTTTGTCTGAATTCAATCACCCGGTTGCCATCGTCACAAAGGGCTGCCTGATTGAACACGACATCGACATCCTGTCGGACATGGCCACGCGCGGGTTGGTCAAGGTGGGGATCACTGTGACCACGCTGGATGCGGATATGTCGCGCAAACTGGAGCCGCGCGCACCTGCGCCGAAGCGGCGATTGAGGATGATCTCACGATTGGCCGAGGCCGGTGTTCCTGTGCGGATTATGACCTCACCGATCATTCCCGGACTGACCTGTCACGAGATTGAACCTTTGCTGACCGCCGGTGCCAAAGCAGGGGCACAAACCGCCACATGGGTGATGCTGCGCCTGCCGTTAGAGGTCTCACCACTGTTCCAGGAATGGTTGGCAGAACATGTGCCGGATCGCGCACAGCGCATTATGGGGTTGGTGCGCGAGATGCATGGTGGGCGCGACTACGCGTCCGATTGGGGGCGGCGGATGCGCGGGCAGGGTGCGTATGCCAAATTGATTGCGCAGAGGTTTCGTGTGGCCACCGCGCGGTTGGGACTAAATGGTGAGTTGCCAGTTTTGCGGTGCGATCTCTTCAAGCCGCCGCCGGTGCCCGGAGACCAGCTTTCACTTTTTGAATGAGCCTTTTGAGCAAAGCCAAAGCATTTACACAGAAAAAATGGCCCAAAGCCGACTGGCCGGGCCATTTCCGGTCTATTTGTTGTTCTTATGCTGCGGGCTTGCGACGCCGACGCAAAAAGGCCAGCCCGCCAATGGCCGCGATCAACATAGCACCTGCCGCAGGCAATGGAACGGGCGCTACGCGTATCGCGTCGATGTCAAAGCCACCTAGTGGCCCGAGCTGATCGCTTTGTGCCGATGACGACAGCGGCGATGCATCAACCAATCGAAGCGTATCGAATGTCGATCCAATCAATCCAGTTAATGGAACAATACCACCACCTTGAGCGGCTACGTTGGAAATGCGCGCGACAAACTGGAACAGCCCGCCATCACCGACGTAAACATCAACAGCTTCGGGAAAGTTGGATGCGCTTCCGAATGTGACTTCGAAGATTTGCGCTGAGGCTTTGAATTTCTTACCGAATGTAAAGTCGGCGCTTCCTCTGAACCCAAGCTCGAAAAAGTCACCGTTATTCGGGCCAAGCGCATTGAGCGCATTGTCACGATCATTACTGGTTCCGCGGCGCGCGAAACTATTGTCATCTTCGTAAGTGATGGTGGTCGCCCAGCCATCGTTGAACCCTCCAGGTCCCACTGTCACCGTCGCGGCGTGTGCCGCGCCTGAAAGTGCCAGAGCGCCCAAAGTCATCGTCAAAGTTTTGAAAAAAGGTTTCATGTACTGCCCCCATGATAACTCAATGATTGCTCTTTAGCATGAATTGGCGCGTTTGGACACTGCATGCGTCACGAAATTACCAATTTCGTAGAGTGGCTAAAACTTGTGTGATTTGGGGAACACCGTGGCAATGCGCAGGGTTCTTTTTGTCCCGCAACCGCCCTTACCACGATGGTCCATCCGTCAGGCCCGACGTCGGCGTCTGCGGCGATCGCGCTGAGGGGCATCTGCGTTTTCTTCTGTGCCATCCACGGCCGAGGAAAAAGGCCCAAGCGCGTTGGTGATTGCATCAAGGGAGGGGCGTTCGCTGCGCGGGCGGGTTTCCAATGCGTCTCGCATCAGCGCCAGATGTTCGGCTTGCGTCCCGCAACAACCGCCGATGATGGTTGCGCCAGAGTCTCGGGCCAGCACGGCGTAATCTGCCATAAGCTCGGGCGTGCCATCATAGTGGATATGGCCGTCGACATATTTGGGAATGCCGGCATTGCCTTTTGCAACGATCGGGCGATCAGAGCCGTGCGCCGCAAAGCCCAGGATCGTGCGCAAGAGGTCAGAGGCCCCGACGCCACAATTGGCTCCATAGGCCAACGGTGCGTTTGGCAATTTCTCTACCATCTTGGTCATATCCGCTGAGGTCAGCCCCATCATGGTACGCCCGGCGGTGTCAAAGCTCATCGTGCCGCACCAGGGCATATCCGCCAGCGCAAACGCTTCGGCGGCGGCTTTGTATTCTTCCGGGGCAGAAATGGTTTCCAGCCACAACACATCAGCGCCACCGTCTTTTAAACCATCGGCTTGTTCATGGAATATCTCGACAGCGAGTTCATGGGTCAAACTGCCCATCGGGGCCATGATTTCACCTGTCGGACCAACAGAGCCAGCCACGACCACTTTGCGCTTCTGGCGGTCCACCACCTCGCGGCCCAATTCGGCAGAAATGCGAGACAGCTCATGCGCGCGCTTTTCCGCACCATGCAATTTGAGACGCGCGGCGTTGCCGCCAAAGGAATTGGTCAGGAAAAGGTCTGATCCGGCATCGACTGCCTGTGTGTAGAGCAGCGTTACACGGTCCGCATGATCGACATTCCACATCTCCGGCGCGTCACCCGAACTGAGCCCCATGTTGAAAAGATTGGTACCAGTGGCACCATCGGCGAGAATCCAGTCCCGCTCGGACAGCATTGCGCTCAGGGCGTCGGTCATGATCAGACTTTCGTTGTGATGGGTTTTGATCTGTCACACAGCTCGCGCGCGCGCAAACTCATTATTTTCATGATGATTGTGAGCCAGATTGCGATTGGGGCGGCGAATAGACAGCCAAAGGTCACTCAAACCAAGTATGAGACTGACCCAACCAGGTGCCAGCGCATAGCGCGCGGTACGTTTGGGATTAAAGCTCATCTTGAACTGCAAAAGCCCGGTTCCCTCGCCCATTTTGGCCGCACACCAGGCCATTACTCCACGCTTGGGTGGGAGTGCTGCGAGCGAGAAACGCGGTACTTGGTCTTGTTCAGCAGCCTGAATGGCCGACCTGATCACGGCATGCATAGTGCCGTCCGGCGCTGTTGCGCATGTGCGCATGAGGTCGAGACACCAGTCTCGCTTGCTTGTGTGAAAGCTTGCAAAGGCAACAACGCGCCCCTCGTGCCGGGCCAGAAACACCGCCTGATGGCTGAGGTATTCAGGACAAAACCGGCCCATCGTCATGCCACGTGCAGCGCCTTGGCGCGCTTGCCAGTCAGCGTCAATGCCCGCGAGGTCCTTCCATGGCAAGGCCCCGCCACGGTGAACAGTGACACCGGACTGTTCGGCCTGACGCAACTTTCGGCGCAACTGCCGAAAGGTCCGGCCTTGCGTGTCGAAGCCGGCCGTGTCTATCACCAAATCATCTGCCACATGCAACGCGCGCCACCCTAACTTTGTCGCAGCTGCGGCCATACGACCATCGGCCTTGTAAACCAGAGGCCAGAGTGTTTCTCGACGCGCCTCAGATACGAGCACCTTGAGTGCAGCGACAGGCTGTCCCGCGAGCGGGGCAAATAACAGGCACAAGCTTTGACCAGGGCGCAAGACAGGAAGACTGACCTGCCGGGCCTCAACGATCCCGGCATCGCCCTGTCGGCACAGGCCGATTTCGGCACGCGGCGCGCGCATCAGATCCCGTTCATGCAGATCGCGACGCCGCATGTCCGAAGGACCGCCCTGTACAAACGGACGACGCAACATCAAAGCCGCCACGCAAAATGGCACGGCGTAGTACATTAGACGGAACGCCACGATGCCGCAAAGAAGATCTGCTTGCGAAACTGCCGGAAGTGCCGCCAACAAAACAAGTTCAAAAGGTCCCACGCCGCCCGGAGTGCCCCCGAGCAATGCCGCGCCAAGCGCGAGCATGTAAGCAGGAATTAGCGCAGCCAGTGGCAAGACGGCTTGTGTGGGCAACAAACACCAAAGCGCGACACTCGCACTTATCGCGTCGACCAGTGCAAGGACCGTGACAGTACCCAGCATTTTGAGGCTGGGGCAGCGGATGTGACAATTTCCAAGGGTAATTTTGGGTTTAAGAACGCAAAGAAAGGCAATGCAAAAAAACACAAAAAAGAAGATAGCCCCATGAACATTGGTCAGAACTTCGGACGGCGCAAACGTACCGACCAAACCCAGACAAAACGTCAGGCCCACAAGAAAACAAGCCGCCACGCCAGAGGCGATTTTCGTAGACTGTGCAAGCGTGATCCCTGGCACCAGGCGCCAGCGCACCAATGCGCCGCTAAGCACGCCAAGACCAACAGTTTGGCCAATGGCAATCGCGGCGGCGCCACTGGCAAAGGCATGGTGGGGGCGGCACCCGGTGCGAAGATGCTGGTGCAGGATGACATCATAGCGACCCAAAGCCCAAAAGCTCACCGCAGTGGCAAGCCCTGCGGTGATCCACTGAATAGGCGACAGTTTCGATAGTGCCGCCCCCAAGCCCGTGAAGCTGTCCGATGCGAGGTGATCCTGCAGGATCCAAAGGCACAAGACACCAATGAAAAACGGCATCACATGGCGCGGGCGGGGTGTTGCGGGAGATTTGCCCCTAGCCAATGTGAACATGCAACCTCTCACCGGAAAAACTTCAACGCGGGATAGGTGCCATGCCAGCTCTTTCAGAGCACTTAACGTTTAAAATGCGCATGAAAAAAGGCGCGACCTGACAAGTCGCACCTTTAATTTACGGGGTGTATGGAGGTCAGATCTCGCTCATGATCTGGTCTTGGGCCACGGGGATCATTTCCTCAATCTTGGCGCGTACAGTATCTGCATCAGCCAGATCGCCCAGGTCACCCGCCACTTTGCGCACGACATCCTCATAACCAGCCTCTTCGAAATCGGCGAGTACCACCTCCTTGGCATAAGCTTCGGCCTCATCTCCCGACTTACCCATCAATTCGGCCGCCCACAGACCCACAAGTTTGTTGCGGCGGGCCTCGACCTTGAACTGCATCTCGGCGTCGTGGGCATATTTGTTTTCAAAGGCGTTTTCGCGGTCGTCAAAGGTGCTCATTATGCTCTCCGTTCTAAGCACAGCGCTATGTGGTGCCATTGCCCAAGATATGGCCGCATGACCTCGTTCGCGCAAGGGTTAAAGCCCATCTTGCCCCATTTCGCGCCATGCACTATGAGAACGCCATAAGCCGCGCCGACCCGCGCGCGGCCCTTTCAGAAAGAGAGCCCATGGCGCGGCGCAAGAAAATTTACGAAGGCAAGGCAAAGACACTCTTTGAAGGGCCCGAGCCCGGCACGATTGTGCAGTATTTCAAGGATGATGCGACCGCCTTCAACGCCCAGAAAAAGGACGTTATCGAAGGCAAAGGCGTGCTCAACAACATGCTGAGCGAGTATTTCATGAATGGTCTGACGAATGTCGGTATTCCGAACCATTTCATCAAACGCATCAACATGCGCGAGCAACTGGTGCGCACCTGTGAAATCGTGCCTCTGGAAGTCATTGTGCGCAACTATGCCGCCGGAACCATGGCGCAGCGTCTGGGCATGGATGAAGGTACGCAATTGCCACGGCCGGTGGTGGAGTATTGCCTCAAGGATGACAACCTGGGCGATCCATTGGTGACCGAGGAACACATCGCCGCCTTTGGCTGGGCAAGCCAGCAGGATATGGAAGATATCCTGTCGCTGGCCTTGCGGGTGAACGACTTCCTTTCAGGGGTGATGTACGGCGTGGGCATTCGACTGGTGGATTTCAAAATCGAGATTGGCCGCATCTATGACGGGGATTTCATGCGCCTCATCGTGGCTGATGAAATCTCGCCCGACAGCTGCCGATTGTGGGATATCGAGACGGGTGAAAAGCTCGACAAAGACGTCTTCCGCCGCGATCTGGGCAGTCTGACGGATGCCTACACCGAAGTGGCCAAACGTCTGGGTGTTATGCCCAAGGGTGCCACACCGATGACCAAACCGACGCTGATCAACTGAGGGGGCAAGAGCAAATGAAAGCACGCGTACATGTCATGCTGAAAAACGGGGTTCTAGACCCGCAGGGCGAGGCGGTGCGCCACGCGTTGGGGCAGCTTGGCTTTGACGGGGTCGAAGGCGTTCGGCAGGGCAAGGTGATCGAGCTTGATCTCAATGAAACGGATGCAGCGAAGGCAGAGCAAACCGTCACAGCGATGTGCGAAAAGCTTCTGGCCAATACGGTCATCGAATCCTATTCGGTGGAGGTCGTCTGATGCACGCTGCGGTCGTCGTCTTTCCCGGATCCAACTGTGACCGCGATATGAAGGTCGCGTTTGAGAGGGCTGGCGCCAAGGTCACGATGGTCTGGCACAAGGACACCGATCTACCCAAAGGCGTGGATGTGGTGGGCATACCGGGGGGGTTTTCCTTTGGCGACTACCTACGCTGCGGAGCGATTGCGGCTAATTCACCGATTTGCCAGTCGGTCAAGGCGCATGCGGATCGAGGTGGCTATGCCTTGGGCATCTGCAACGGGTTCCAGGTTTTGACGGAAACCGGAATGCTGCCCGGAGTGTTGCTGCGAAACTCAGGCCTGAAGTACGTATGCAAAGCCCTTGATCTGAAAGTGGAAACATCTAATTCCGCGTTCACATCTGGCTATAATGCTGGAACCACGATCACCATTCCGATCGCGCATCACGATGGCAATTACTTTGCCGACAGCGATACACTCAAAGCACTCAACGAAGAAGAGCGTGTCGCATTTCGTTATGTCGAAAATCCAAATGGCTCTCAGCAGGATATTGCAGGTGTGCTGTCCGAAAACCGGCGGGTGCTGGGGATGATGCCCCACCCGGAGCGTATGGCCGAGCGCACCCACGGAAACACCGAAGGCGCGACGCTTTTCGCCAGCCTTGTCGGGCAACTGGCGGATGCATAAACCCACGCTTGAGACCCGTCACGGCGCAGTTTAGCATAGGCACATGATCAAGTTACGTTCGTCGGACCCAGAGCATCAAGCCAGAACCATTGGCTGGCGCGCGCGGCTGGCGTTGTTGCTGTTAACAGCGATTGCGATCTCGGTGGTTTTTGTCACCAACAGGCTACTGACAGACCGTTTCACGGAAAACACCCGCAACAGAGCCGAACTGCGTCTTGCACTTTACAGCGGCAACCTGTTGTCCGAGCTGCGTCAGAACGCGATTGTGCCACAGCTTTTGGCCCGTGACCCAGCGTTGATCGCCGCGTTGGATACCGCGAACTATGCTCAATCCTCGCAACGACTCATTGCATTCAACGAAGAGATTGGCGCCGCCTCGTTGACCATGCTGGACAAGGATGGCCGTGTAGTGGCTGCCACGGATCGCGCACTTATTGGTGAAAATAAAAAGCAAGATCCCTATTTCATCGATACACTACGCTCAGCAGACAACATTTTTACCGTAGTGCAGGACGAGGCTGGTGGCTTTGGCTTTGTCTATTCCCGACGGATCACCAGCAACGGTACATTGGTGGGCATGATCGTGGTTGAGGTCGATCTGCGAAAGTTTGAACTGGCCTGGGCCGGGATTTCGGATGCCATTCTGGTCACGGACAGCAATGGACAGATTATTCTTGCGACAGAGCCGCGATGGCGAGGTTTGACTGAAGAAGATGCCTTGGCACAGCAACCCGCCAATTCCGCCATTCTGCGTGCATTGCAGGCCACCACTGACTGGTCCTCGGCCTTGCCGCCGGATGCCTATCTGGCCGGTGAAGCGGTGATGCGGGTGCAGGGCAGGGTGGCCTTTCGCGGCTGGCGGATCACGTCCTTTACGACATTTGCCAGCATCCGGGATCGGGTGAACGGTGTTCTGGCGCTTGAGATCATGGTGTTCGCGATTCTTCTCGCGCTGGCCTTCTATTTCCTGAACCGAAAAACCGCGGCCCGGATGAGTTTGTTCCAGCGGGAGTCGGCAGAGCTTCGCGCATTGAACGCAAGGCTGCAGCGAGAAATTGCCGAGCGCCAAAGGGTGCAGGAGAACCTCGCCGTGGCCGAACAAACCCTGCAGCAAAGCTCAAAACTGGCGGTGCTGGGAGAGATGTCAGCGGCGGTCAGTCACGAGCTCAATCAACCGCTTGCCGCGATGAAGACCTACCTTGCGGGCGCGCGGCTTTTGCTGAACCGAAATCGACCCGATGAGGCGCTCTCATCCTTCCAGCGCATCGATGACCTGATCGAGCGTATGGGCGTGATCACCAAACAGCTGAAATCCTACGCGCGCCAGGATGGAGAGGACATATCGCCTGTAAATATGGGCGATGCGGTGCATGCCTCGCTGGCGCTGATGGAGCCGCAACTGCGGCAAGGGCGCGTGGACATCACCCGGACATTGCCATCAGAACCGGTCTGGGTGATGGGCAATAGGGTGCGGGTTGAGCAGGTGATCATCAATCTGCTGCGCAATGCGCTTGATGCCACCAAGTCGAATGATGAACCCAAAATCGAAATTCTGCTGGCCGCAGGCGACACCGCCGTGCTGACCGTGCGCGACAACGGGACCGGGATAGTGAACATCGAAAACCTGTTTGAGCCCTTCTACACCACGAAAGAGCCCGGCGATGGTGTTGGCTTGGGGCTTGCCATTTCGTCCGGCATCGTGAACGACCTAGGGGGCCGATTGACGGCCAGAAATGCAGAAACAGGGGGCGCTGTGTTTGAAATGCAGTTGCCAATCTTGCCAGATGAGACCCGAGCAGCGGAGTAGGTGACATGCCAAGTGCCATGAAAATCGCCATTGTCGATGATGAAAAAGACATGCGTCAGTCCATCAGCCAGTGGCTGGCGCTCTCAGGGTATGACACAGAGGCGTTCCCTTCGGCCGAAGAGGCGCTCAAGGTATTGGGGCCGGATTATCCGGGCATTGTTGTAACGGATATCCGTATGCCGGGCATGGACGGGATGCAGTTTCTCAAAAAGCTGATGGGCACGGACAGCGCTTTGCCCGTTATCATGATCACAGGTCACGGCGATGTGCCCATGGCGGTAGAAGCCATGCGCATTGGCGCGTTTGATTTCCTGGAAAAGCCGTTCAACCCGGACCGAATGAATGAGCTGGCCAAGAAAGCCACCAATTCACGCCGCATGGTGCTCGACAGCCGCACGTTGCGACGCGAGCTCAGTGATGGCGGGCAGTTGATCAAAAAGCTGATCGGCGCATCCCCCGTCATGGAACGTCTGAAAGAGGACATTCTCGATCTGGGTCAGGCCGATGGGCATGTGCTGATTGAGGGCGAAACTGGCACGGGCAAGACGCTTGTGGCGCATGCGCTGCACGCTGTGGGTGCGCGGGCAGGTAAGAAGTTTGTTTTGGTCTCCTGTTCGGCCTTTGAGGAAGACGCGTTGATGAAGCGACTCTTTGGCCCGATGCAGCCCGATGACGCGCAACTGCCCGCTGTGGAAGAGGCGCGGGGCGGCACGCTGGTTCTGGAAGATATCGAGACACTCTCCGAGACCGCGCAGGCACGGCTTTTGACCTTCATCAACGATGAGGGCACGCCGCCAGAGACCCGCGTTGTGGCCATTTCCAACATGCAGGAACAGGATCGGACCTGTGAGGACGCGCTGCGCTCGGATTTGTTTTATCGCCTTGCGTCGCTGCGCATCACCGTGCCGCCACTGCGCCAACGGGGCGAAGATATCCTGACGCTCTTTACCCGCTTCAGTGAGAGCTTTGCCGATGACTATGGCTGTGAAACCCCGCAGGTCAGCGCACAAGAGGCGGCGCAGCTTTTGCAGGCCCCGTGGCCGGGCAATGTGCGCCAGCTGATCAACATTGCCGAACGCGCTGTGCTGCAATCTCGCCGCGGGTCAGGCACCATCGCGTCGCTTCTGATGTCCGATCACCAGGACATGCAGCCGGTGATGACCACCGAAGGCAAGCCGCTCAAGGAATATGTCGAGGCGTTTGAGCGCATGCTCATCGACAACACCATGCGCCGCCACAAGGGGTCTATTGCCAGCGTCATGGACGAGCTTTGCCTGCCCCGCCGGACGCTGAATGAAAAGATGGCGAAGTACGGGCTGCAAAGGTCGGATTATCTTTGAGTTTGATTGCGTCGTAAGCGTGAAGTCTTGTGTCGCGGGTAATCGACGGCGCAACAGCTAGTATACCGCAACAAGTAGCCAGTAGCGTCGCTGAAAAAACCTTCGAAACAGAAACCGTCAATGGCGGCTCTGCGGTGCGGATTCAATGGATCGCCGCAACACACTGTGCAAACTTCTCCGCCGGGGTTTCGTATTGCAAGGTTTTTCGTGGCCGCTCGTTGAGTTGCCGCGCGACGGCGCTGAGTTTGGCCTGACTGAGGGTCGACATGTCGATGCCTCGCGGGAAGTACTGACGCAAGAGCCGGTTGGTGTTCTCGTTACTGCCGCGTTGCCACGGCGATTGCGGATCGCAGAAGAAGACGTCGATCTTTGTCGCCATGGTGAACGCCGCATGGGCGGCCATCTCTGAGCCGCGATCCCATGTCAGCGAGCGGTAGAGTTCTTTGGGCAATTTTCGGGCCTGCTTGATCAGGGCGGTGATAACGCTTTGCGTATCCTTGTTCGCAACTTTGGCCAGCATCACGAACCGCGAGTGCCGCTCGACCAGCGTAGCGATGTAGCTGTTGTTTGCCCCAACGATCAGATCGCCCTCCCAGTGGCCGGGCACGGCCCGGTCTTCGATTTCGGGCGGGCGCTCGCTGATCGGCACTGCGTCTTTGATCTTGCGTAGCTTCAGACCTTTCTGGGTCGCATGCCGGGACCGACGGATGGCGCGCGGGCTGCGCAGGCATTGCTGCAGCTCCTTCTTCAGAACGCCGCGCGTCTGCACATAAAGGCTGCGATAGATCGTCTCGTGGCTCACACGCTCTCGCTCTTTGTTTGGGTGCTTGCGCATCAGCCAGCCCGCGATCTGCTGAGGAGACCACTTCAACCGCAGCTTTCGGGCAATGAACCGACACAAGTGGTCGTTGAAGGAGAGCTTACAGGCTTTGGGCCGCCTTGCGCAGTCCCATGCGCGCTGATCTGACAATGCCGCGCGATACGCCTTGCGCCCACCGTTTCTGCGCACCTCCCGGCTGATCGTCGAGGGAGTACGTCTAAGGTCGCGCGCAATAGAGCGCAATGACCGATCCCCTGCCAGCCCACGGGATATCTCCTCACGCTCCTCGAGGCTCAAGGCCAGCCGAGACCTGGTGCGTGCACGCGGACGGATACCACCAGTCAAAGCCAGATGCGGAAAATCGAAGACGACGCACGATCAAACCTGCGGCCTATCGAGCTCAGGGACTCACCCCGCTGCCACCGATCCCACATCTCCGACTTCTGTTTGTCCGTATAAAACGTCCGCGTGCGGTACTTCATGATCAACACTCCATCTCTCCAAAAAGATTAAAGTGTTGCGACCACCCGTTGAATCCTCAGGACGAAGTTGCCCTTCGCCTGTCTAGGATCAAAGACCGCAAGCCGCCTAAAGCGGAAGGACAACTTGTGGTGCAGATCTGCGATAGCTGACCCTCACCGCTCCGGTCGTGAATTGGAAAACAGCGGAATAGCTGCTGTCAGCCGTCGCTCAGTCAACGGCAGTTTCAGGGGAACGTATCAGCGGTCTCAAAGTTGCTGGATTCGTCGCGGCGTTCTGCCTAACCTGTTTTCAAACATTGGAGGTATGAATTTGGAGCGCCGCCTCGCCGCGATACTTGCCGCCGACGTCGTTGGATACAGCCGCCTCATCCGTAATGATGAAGCCGGTACTCTGGAGATAGTCAAAGCGCATCGCGAACGTCTCTTTGAGCCAATTGTATCGGCACGGAACGGACGCATTGTAAAATTGATTGGTGATGGGCTGCTGATTGAATTTGCCAGCGCTGTTGAGGCCGTTCGTTGTGCCATCGAAATGCAGTACTTCGTCGGGATCGAGAACAAGGATCTTCCGGAAGATGCTCAGGTTCAATATCGGATAGGGCTCAATGTCGGCGACATCGTGGTTGATCAGGACGACATTCAGGGCGATGGCGTCAACATTGCCGCCCGGCTGGAAAGCTTGGCCGAACCTGCGGGCATCTGCATGTCGGTCAACGTCTTCGATCAGGTTAAGGACAAACTCGACCTCAACATCGAAGATGCGGGAATGCATCAGGTTAAGAACATGGCTGAGCCGTTGCACGTATTCAGTTTGGCGCTTGATGAAAAGGCCACGGCTTTAGCATCGCCCATTGTGCGGAGTGCAGCAAAGCCTGCACAACGTCGGATGGCAGTTGCCATCAGTGTCGTGCTCGCCTTGGCTTTGGGCGTAGCGGCATGGTGGCAGCCTTGGAGCCCCGCCGCAATATCTTCCGCCAATGGCGACCAATATCTGCCTGCGTCTGGCAAGCCGTCCATCGCGGTCATGGCTTTCGACAATCTGAACAACGATCCGACGCAAGATTACCTAAGCGATGGCCTGAGTGAGAACATTCTGACGGCGCTGTCCCGGTTCTCAGACTTTTTTGTCATCGCGCGCAATTCGACCTTTTTGTACAAGGATAAGCCTGTTGAAGTGCAGCAGATCGCGCAGGAACTCGGCGTGAGATATATCGTCGATGGCAGTGTTCAGATCGCAGGTGAACGCTTGCGCGCAAATGCACAATTGATCGATGCCACTACCGGCAAGCATCTCTGGGCCGAACAATACGACCGTGATCTGCTGGACATATTTGACGTTCAAGATGAGATTACCCGCACCGTCGCTTCGACGTTGAGCACGAGTATCAATCTGGCCGAGTATGACCGGTTAAAGCATCAGCCTACAGAAAGCCTCGGAGCTTATGAACTCTCCACACGTGCTCAGGAACACTCGCTTAGATTCAACGAGGCGGACAATATTCAAGCCCAGCGACTGAGTGAGCAGGCGATTGCGCTCGATCCGAACTTCGCGGGCGCATATGCCGAACTTGCTTGGGCTCATGCCTTTGGTTACCGCTTTGGTTGGAGCGAAGACCTTTCACGCGAGGAATCGCTGGATCTTGCCTTTGAAATGGCGAGAAAGGCGATCGATCTGGAGTCACTCGATTTCGCTGGCTATGCCGTTTTCGCTTATGTGACGATGTATAGCGGCGATCTCGACCGGGCGGTCACGCTGTATGACAAGGCTATTTCGCTAAATCCGAATTCCGCAGGTACCCTCGTGAACTCAACTGACCCTTTGGTCTATAGCGGACGAGCCGATGAAGCCGTTGAACGGATGCGGTCAGCGATCCGCCTCAACCCGCATCATCCGGACTGGTATCTGTGGAATCTGGGATGGGCACAGTATTTTGCAGAAGATTACGCAGGCGCTCTTGCTTCGATTGAAAAGATGAACGAGGTCCCGGATCGCCTAAGACGCACGCTTGCGCCGATACTCCTGCGGTTGGGGCGAGAAGAAGAAGCAAAAACGTTGATCGACGAATTTTTGGCAGACAACCCCAACTACAGCATCGAAGAGGCAAGGAAAGCACCGTTCGAAAGCGACGATTACCTCAACCGATGGCTGGATGACTTGCGCAGACTGGGGGTGCCGGAAACCACTGGTTAAATACTTGAGCCAGTATGTCAGTCGCGAGCAAGACAGCAAAGCGAGGGCTTTGGCAGCAATGCAGATTACTGCAATTCTGAGCACCCGGCCTGCCGCTCGACGTTATCAGCGCAAATGCCCGCAGCTGGAATCCGTTCAAGCTTTGCAAAGGTTACATTCTGCGCAGTCCTGCCGCTCGTGCCCTGCGCAGCATTCGGTACTCTGGGCTCCAACCGGACTTTCTTCACACGGCAGATGCTCATAGGATCAAGGTGCGCCATCCCAAAACCACCTTTCTCCCTACAAAACACGATTCCCCATTGTCATTCCCCTGCATCACACCTTAACTAGAGATACGGCCCGAGAGCGGGTCGGTGAGTTTCGCTGTTTCAAGCCCCTTGAGGCGTTGAAGCAACCGATTGGGCCTTGAGAGAGGCCATGAGACGCCAGCGCACCCACGGATACGATGCGGTGACGCGGCATATAAATTGGGGCAAAGGCCGAGGTCGATGCCCTGGAGAAGAACCGCGATGACGCGCGTGAGCACACAGATGTCTCCCAGCTGTGGCCGAGGAAATCGGCCCCGCCGCGCGTCTTATTTCGCTTTGAACAGACACGACCGACGCGCCTTACCTCCCCCAGGGCCAGGCGCGCGCGGGGCGTGCAACGGATTAAAATGGCTAAGAAAATGCTTATCGACGCCACCCACGCGGAAGAAACCCGCGTTGTGGTGGTGGACGGAAACAAGGTTGAGGAATTTGACTTTGAGTCCGAGAACAAACGCCAGCTTGCTGGCAACATCTACCTTGCAAAAGTAACACGGGTCGAACCGTCGCTTCAGGCGGCCTTTGTGGACTATGGCGGCAATCGCCATGGGTTCCTCGCCTTTACGGAAATTCATCCCGATTACTATCAGATCCCGGTCGCAGATCGCGAAGCGCTCATCGAAGAAGAGCGCGCCTATGCCGAGGCGATGAAGGCGCGCGACGAGGAAGAAGAGAAAAAGCCCAAACGCACGCGCCGCCGCCGATCAAAGGCGGCCAAAACCGAGGCTGAGGATGCGGTTGTGACAGGTGAAGTCTCTGGCATGGAGACCATAGACCTAGAAGACGGCGAAGGCGCAGAAGCAGACAGCGACAGCGAGGAAGGGCTGTCTCCAATGGAGACCGTCGCAGAGACGCCCGTTGAAGAACCCGAAGATGCTCAGGAAGAGGCCTCTGAGACCCAGCCTGACGATGTAGAAGACGACGTATCCAAGGGTGATGAGACCGCGGACGCCGAGGGCGACGACGACTCAGACGACGAAGACAAGTCCGGTAAGCGCTCGGATGCGTCCTCAAAGGACGAATCCATCGAGTCTGTGGCAGATGAAGATGACCAGGATGACATCCGTCCGCCGCGCAAACCCCGCCCACGTCGCTACAAGATCCAGGAAGTGATCAATGTGCGCCAGATCCTTCTGGTGCAGGTTGTTAAGGAAGAGCGCGGCAACAAGGGCGCTGCACTCACGACCTATCTGTCGCTCGCTGGTCGGTATTGCGTTCTCATGCCCAACACCGCACGAGGCGGTGGGATCAGCCGCAAGATCACCAATGCTGCGGATCGCAAGAAGCTCAAGGAAATCGCCAACGAGATCGACGTGCCGCAAGGTGCGGGCCTGATTGTGCGCACGGCAGGGGCCAAGCGAACCAAGGCCGAGATCAAGCGGGACTACGAGTACCTGCAGCGGCTTTGGGAGCAAATTCGTGAGCTGACGCTGAAATCTATCGCGCCTGCGAAGATTTACGAGGAAGGCGACCTCATCAAACGCTCGATCCGTGATCTCTATAACCGTGAGATCGACGAGGTCCACGTGGAAGGCGAGCGCGGCTATCGCATCGCCAAGGACTTCATGAAAATGATCATGCCGTCCCATGCCAAGAACGTGAAACACTACAACGAGGCGTTGCCGCTTTTTGCGCGTTATCAGGTCGAAAGCTACCTCGCGGCGATGTTCAACCCCACGGTGCAGCTCAAATCGGGTGGCTATATCGTCATCGGCGTGACCGAGGCGCTTGTCGCCATCGATGTGAACTCTGGCCGGGCCACAAAGGAAGGCTCAATCGAGGACACTGCGCTCAAGACCAACCTGGAAGCCGCCGAGGAAGTGGCCCGTCAGCTGCGCCTGCGTGACCTTGCGGGCCTAATCGTGATCGACTTCATCGACATGGATGAGCGCAAGAACAACTCTGCCGTTGAAAAGCGCATGAAAGACCGGCTCAAGACCGACCGTGCGCGCATTCAGGTGGGCCGTATTTCCGGCTTTGGCCTCATGGAGATGAGCCGTCAGCGCCTACGCCCCGGTATGATTGAGGCCACGACGCAGCCGTGCCCGTCTTGCCATGGCACTGGTCTCATTCGGTCGGATGACAATCTTGCGCTCAGCATCCTGCGTCAGATCGAGGAAGAAGCCACCCGCAAACGTTCGCGCGAGGTGCTGGTGAAATGCCCGGTGGGGATTGCCAACTTCCTGATGAACCAGAAACGCGAACGCGTGGCGCATATCGAGGCTGCCTATGGTCTTTCGGTCCGCATTGAGGGTGATCCTGCATTGATCAGCCCCGATTTCAGCCTCGAGAAGTTTAAAACCGCAACACGGGTGGTGAAAGCTGCCGAGACGGTTGTGTCGGCAGGCAGCGCGCTGCTTGATGATCTGGATATTCCCGATGAGGAAGAAGAGACTGCTGTCGAGTCCGTAGAGACGGATCCTGATGCAGAAGAGCGCCCAAAGAAGCGCCGTCGCCGTCGCCGTCGCCGGTCGCGCAACAAGAACAACAACCAGGGTGAAGACGCGAATACCGCTGAAGAGAATGGTGAGAATTCCGAGGCCCAGGCCGAAGAGGGCGGTGAGGCCTCGGCGCCTGAAACTCCATCTGACGCCGAAACGGATGCGCAGCCCGAGGAAAATCCAAAGCGCAAGCCGAGGTCCAGGTCTCGCAAGAAAAAGAGAGCGAAGACACCGAAAGCGCGCCTGAGGCGGAAGAGGCGAAGCCGGAAGCAGAAGAGGCCAAGGCGGAGCCGGACGCGGAGCCTGAAAAGCCAAAGCGCAAGCCCCGCACGCGCAAGAAAAAGGTGGATGCCGAGGCTGAAGCGATTGAAGTACAAGATGCAACAGAGGCTGAACCCGTGGCCGAAACTCCGGCCGAACCGGAGCCGGAAGCACCCAAGAAACGCACCCGCACGCGCAAGCCTAAGGCTGAGCCAGCCCCAGAACCAGTGGCTGAGGCAGCCCCGGAGCCTGTAGCGGCAGAAGAAAGCGCCAAGCCCAAACGCAAGGGGTGGTGGTCAGTCGGCTAGTCCCGGACGGCCCTAGAGTTGAAAACAGCGTCTCTTTGAGGCGCTGTTTTGCATTCCGGCGTAATATCAGACCGCTTTGCGCACGAGATAGGCCTGATGGCCCCCGGCCTCGGTGATCTCAACCAATTCGTGGCCTGCTTCAGCACAGAAATGCGGCACGTCGACAACCGCTGCCGGATCATCCGCCAAAAGGCAGGCCGTGTCGCCTATTTTCAATGATTTGATACGCTTGCGCAGTTTCAGCACAGGCAGGGGGCATAACAGCCCTCGGGCATCTATCGTTTCTTCCCAATTCATGATGTGCACTTATGTCCTTGGTCACGGCCTGTCCACAGAGATGTGACTTTTAGCCGGGTGACGTTACAGGGCAAATCAAATAGATAGAGCACATGTTCGGGATAGAGATCATAGACGCAGCCTTGCTGCCTGCCATGATGGTCGCCTTGGTGGCGGGCGTATTTTCTTTCCTCAGCCCCTGTGTGCTGCCCATTGTGCCACCTTATCTGGCCTATATGAGCGGCGTGTCGGTTACCGACCTCAACGAACAGTCCGCGGCGCGCAACAAGGCAATTGTCCCGGCACTTTTCTTTGTTTTGGGGCTCTCAACGGTCTTTCTGTTCCTTGGCTTCGCGGCATCCGCCGCCGGGCGTGCTTTTTTACAATACCAAAGCTATTTCAATGTGTTGGCGGGCGTTATTGTGATGGGATTCGGGGCGCATTTTATCGGCATTTACCGCATCAAGATCCTCGACCGGGAAGCGCGCCTTGATGTGGGCGATCAGGGTGGATCGTCGTCGGGGGCGTATATCCTTGGCCTCGCCTTTGCCTTTGGCTGGACGCCTTGCATCGGTCCGCAGCTGGGCGCGATCCTGTCTCTGGCCGCCTCTGAGGCCTCCGTGACACGCGGCACCTTCCTTCTGGGTGTTTATGCGGTGGGTCTTGGCGTGCCTTTTCTGCTTTTTGCTATTTTCCTGCCCAGGCTTGGGGGTCTTATGTCCTGGATGAAACGTCATATGGAGCAGATTGAGAAAATCATGGGGCTGCTGCTCTGGACCATCGGATTGCTCATGCTCACGGGAGGTTTCTCGGCCTTCTCCTACTGGCTGCTCGAAGTTTTCCCTGCTTTGGCCTATGTCGGCTAGGCTCTACCGCTGACACAAAGACTACGCTAACCTGCCTCGCAACAGAGGTCCGGAATGAGCAGTCAAACCACCCCGCAAATCCGCACGCGCCGCGTGTTCTACATTCCGGGATATGACCCGTTTCCGCCCCGGCGTTATCGTGAGCTGTATCGCAAGGAAAGCACGGCACAGGCAAAGGTGTCCGAGTACGACATCGCGCTGAAACCTCAAGCTGAGGGGGCGGGCCGCTACGGATGGCACGTAGACGCCAAGATTGATGGGCAGAACGTGGCCACCGATGTCACGGTTCTGATGTGGTCGGACATTGTTCAGAACAGCATGGAACGCGGGATTGCTGGGACCTATGTCCTGCTGCTGCGCACCGCTTGGACATACATCGCGTCAGGCGCTCTCTTTCGGCTCATGCGGCTACGCAAGGGGCCGGTGATTGCTGCGCTTTATCCCGTTGGGTTTCTCCTGGTGCAACTCATCTTGTCCTTTGTCGCCGGTGCCGCCACGATCTGGTTGGGCAAGACATACCTGGTTCCGTGGTTAGGGCAGTTCGGGGATGCGGCCTCGGGTATCGCGGGTGTTGTTGTCTTTGTTGGAGTTCTGAAGTGGTTCAAAGCGCAGGATGCCAGGTTCTTTGCCTATTACCTGATGCATGACTACGCGTATTCGGCGCAATTCAAGGGGGCCAATCCGCCGGAGCTTGAGGCGCGGATGGTGGAGTTCGTGGAAGAAGTCGCCGAAGCTTTGAAAAGTGATGTTGATGAGGTGCTTGTGGTGGGTCATTCCTCGGGTGCGCATTTGGGGGTGTCCATTCTGGCCGATCTGGTGCGCACCAAAGGCGTTCCCGAAATGAGCCCGATCCTGTCATTTCTGACATTGGGACAAGTCGTTCCGATGGTGTCTTTCCTTCCTAAATCGCATCGGTTGCGGGCCGATCTGCAAGTCATGAGCGCGCAAACGCAAATTCCCTGGGTCGACGTGACTGCACCCGGAGATGGCTGTGCCTTTGCGCTCTGTGATCCGGTGAGCGTGTCGGGTGTCGCACCTGAAGGTAAATTCTGGCCGCTGGTGATCTCTGCTGCGTTCACGCAAACGCTGAGTCCCGAGCGCTGGCGTGCGCTGCGTTGGCGGTTTTTCCGGCTACATTTTCAGTATCTCTGCGCGTTTGACCGTCCTGGGGATTACGATTATTTCCAGATCACCGCCGGGCCGCTGAGCCTTGGGGCACGCTACGCCGAACGGCAACCCTCACCCAGTCGGATCGAGACACCCGCGTCGCGCTACACGAGCGTGACTGCATGACCCTGCCGCCCAAACCGGCATCGCGTGAGGGGCGCGTGTCTCTCTGGCGCTATATGCGTTTGTTCAAGCAAGATCTGCTCTCGGCGCAGCCTGCGAGGCTCTACCGCGCTTGGATGGCCGAATTCCGCACGCCGTTCTTTCGATCATACCTGTGCAATCAACCTGATCTCGTTAATCTGGTGCTGAAAGAGCGCCCCGATGACTTCCCCAAGTCGGACCGTATTCGCGAGGGGCTAGCGCCTTTGCTGGGCAATTCGGTGTTTGTCACCAACGGCGAGACATGGAAGCGGCAGCGGCGAATTATCGACCCCGCGTTTGAAGGCGGGCGGTTGCGTGACACGTTCCCGGCGATGCTGGCCGCAGGACAGGGAGCAGTGACGCGTTTGGCAGACATGGCGGATGGTTCGCCCTTGGAAATCGAGGCACAGACCAGCCATGCGGCGGCCGATGTAATTTTTCGCACGCTGTTTTCGCTGCCCATTGAGGATGAACTGGCCGCTCAAGTGTTTGAGGCGTTTCGCGCCCATCAACGCACGCAACCAGTGGTCAATCTGGCCGCTTTGCTGCCTCTGCCGAAATGGATGCCGCGCCCTCACCGGCGAGAAACGCGTGACACCGCGCGGCACATTCGGGCGCTCATCACGCAAATGACGGAACAGCGCATGATCGAGATCAAGGCGGACAACGCGCCGAATGATCTGGCAACAAAGATCATGACGACGGCTGATCCGATAACAGGTCAACGCTTTGAGACCGAGGAAATGGTTGATCAGGTGGCCATTTTCTTTCTCGCTGGTCACGAGACTAGCGCGTCGGCGCTGGCCTGGGCGCTGTATCTTCTGGCGATGTTCCCCAACTGGCAGGACCGCGTGGCTGAGGAGGTGGGGGATGGCGAGATCGGTTTTTCCGACATTGCGCGGCTGAAGAAAACACGTGATGTGTTCCGCGAAACCTTGCGGCTTTATCCGCCGGTACCGATGATGGTACGTGAGGCGGCATGCCCGGAGCGGTTCCGAGATCGCGACGTGCGCCAGGGCAGTCAGATTGTGTTGAGCCCTTGGCATCTGCATCGCCATGAACGACTTTGGGAGCAGCCGGATGAGTTTGATCCCGGACGGTTTGACAGTGAGAACGGCAAAAGCGGTCTGCGCGAGGCGTATATGCCGTTCTCGGCTGGGCAACGCGTGTGCACGGGGGCAGGGTTTGCGATGATCGAAGGCGTGCTTTTACTGGCGCTCCTGGTGCGCGCCTACCGGTTTGACCTTGTGCCAGAGCGGCCTGCCATGCCGGTGGCGCATCTAACGGTGCGGGGCAAGGACGGGATTTGGCTGAAGGTTACGCCTCGAAATTGACGGGGAAATCCTTTCAGAAAGGATTTCCCAAAAGCCTTCAGAAGGCTTTTGGGTCAGTAAAGAACCTGAACACGGTCATTGTTGCAGAAGATGACAATCTGCCCGGAGTTCTCTACGGCGTGATACCCGCGGCGCTGCACTTCCCTCAAAAAATGGCTGCGTCCGACAATGCGCTCTACATCCCGCGTGCTGCGGCGCACCACGCCGCCTACGCGTGCGGCCTTGGCGTCGAAGATTTTTTGCATCCAGATGTCAGCAGGCAGCATGAGGTGTAGATGGGACATGCGTTTAAAATGCGTGGGGCAGGTTAAAGTGCAGTTAACCGCGATAGTGGCGCAGCACGAACACCCGGATGGCCGAGGCCAGTCCGATCTCAACCCCGCGCGCCTCGTCTATTTCCGCAGCGAGTGCATTGATCGGTTGTCCGCGCTCAGCTGCAATGTCCCGAAAGGCCTGCCAGAACTCATCTTCCAAAGACACGCTGGTGCGGTGTCCGCGCAAACTGAGCGAGTGTTTAACAGGCCGTCCGCTCATTCGTCGCGCCGATGCTGCTCCAGCGTTTCGCGCGCTTTTTGCGAACGCGTTGCGTCCAGCTCTTTTTCCGCCTTGGTTCGCCCGAACTTCGCCGCGTTCTCATCAGCCCTCGCACGGCGGTCTACGCGCGTCCGGGCCTTGCGGACCTGGTTGAGGTTGACGGGTTTGCTCATGCGTCCTTCGGGCCGATCATATCCTCGGGACGCACCACGCGGTCAAAGGTTTCTTCGTCGACAAAGCCAAGCGCAATCGCCTCTTCCTTCAGCGTCGTGCCGTTCTTATGCGCGGTTTTGGCGACCTTGGTGGCGTTGTCATACCCAATGGTCGGCGCCAACGCCGTGACCAGCATCAGGCTTTCTTTCATCAGCTTGTCGATGCGCGGTTCATTGGCCTGAATGCCCAAAAGCATCCGTTCGGTAAAGCTGTCCGCGGCATCGCCCAAAAGCTGGATCGACTGCAGCAGGTTGTAGGACATCATCGGGTTGTAGACGTTCAACTCAAAATGACCTTGGGATCCGGCAAATTTCATTGCGGCATCATTGCCCATAACATGCGCGGCCACCTGCGTCAGCGCCTCTGCCTGTGTCGGGTTCACCTTGCCCGGCATGATGGACGAGCCCGGTTCATTTTCCGGTAGGATCAATTCGCCCAGACCAGACCGTGGACCAGAGCCCAGGAACCGGATGTCATTGGCAATCTTGTAGCAGCTGCCCGCCACGGTTGCCAAAGCCCCTGACATGAACACCATGGCGTCATGCGCAGCCAAGGCTTCGAACTTGTTAGGCGCCGTGACAAAAGGAAGCCCGGTGATCTCCGCCATATTGGCCGCCACGGTCTCGCCCCAGCCGTGCGTGGTGTTCAGACCCGTGCCCACCGCTGTACCGCCCTGGGCCAGTTCGTAAATACCTGGCAGGCAGGCCTCGACGCGGGCAATACCCTGTCGGATCTGATGCGCGTAGCCGGAAAATTCCTGCCCAAGCGTAAGCGGCGTGGCGTCTTGCGTATGGGTGCGACCGATCTTGATGATGTCTTTGAATTCCTCGGATTTCCGCTCCAGTCCGGCCAAAAGTTTCTGCAGCCCCGGCAAAAGTACATCGCGCACGCTCATCGCCGTTGCGATATGCATGGCTGTGGGGAAAGTGTCGTTCGAGGACTGTCCCATGTTGCAGTGATCATTGGGATGCACGGGGTCCTTGGAGCCGATTGTGCCGCCCAGGATTTCAATCGCGCGGTTGGCGATAACCTCATTGGCATTCATGTTGGATTGCGTGCCAGAGCCGGTTTGCCAGACAACCAGCGGGAAGTGATCATCCAGCTTGCCATCCACCACTTCACTGGCCGCCTGAATGATCGCATCCCCCAGCTTGGCGTCTAATGCGCCAGAGGCTTTGTTAGCCATCGCGCAGGCCTGTTTGATCACCCCAAGCGCACGCACGATCGCGACGGGTTGTGTCTCCCATCCGATGGGGAAGTTCATCAAAGACCGCTGTGTCTGCGCACCCCAGTATTTCTCGCTGAGAACCTCCAGAGGGCCGAAACTATCGGATTCGGTGCGCGTCTTGGACATGGTGGTGATCTCCGTCGGAATTGCCATGCCCTGTCTTACCGGAACGGTGGCGAAGTTCAATCACCCGCAACGTTCACGATCCGGGACATTTTGCTATTTGCGGAAACTGTCGAGGCTGACCACATCCGCTTCGTCGGCTGTCTCGGGTTCCGGGGCTGCGACCTCTTCATCGCTGCTGTCAGTTTGGGACGCTGTGTCTTCTTCGTCCTCGTCTTCCTGCGACTCAAACCGCAGACCAAATTCCACAGACGGGTCAACAAAAGTCTGGATCGCGTCATAGGGGATATACAGATTCTCCGGTTGATCCCCGAAATTCAGTGTCACGGAAAAGCCGTCATCTGTCACTGTCAGATTGTCGAACCAATGCTGCATCACCACAGTCATTTCACTGGGATATCGTTCTTTCAACCAATCGGCGATATTGGTCTCAGGATGTGTGGTCTCAAACGTGATAAAGAAATGGTGCGCGCCAGGCAGACCATTGTCACGCACATCGCAAAGCACATCCTGAATCAGGTTGCGCATCGCGCGGTGCATCAGTTTTCCGTAATCGATGGAGCGCGTCATTTACCACCCTTCGGTCGTACTGCGACTCAGCATAGGGAATTTACGGCAAAACAAAAGGGCTCAGAGACCGAAGATCGGCTGTGAAATGCCCGCAAGAGTAGCCATTGCGAGAAGCGTGGGCACCATGGGCCATCGCAACTTGAGAAAGATCAAGGCAGCGAGGGCTATGAGAACGGCGTTGAACCATAACAGGCTGTCTATCTCGGGCAGGGGACCGAAACGCGTTTGCGGCACTTGCGCAAAGAGCACATGCAAAGTGAACCAGACGGCAAGGTTCAGGATAACCCCCGCCACGCTGGCGGAAATGGCGTCAAACGCACCTTTGAGCCGCGGGCGGGCAAGCAGGGCCTCCACATAGGGTGCTGCGACGAAAATCCAAAGGAAGCATGGGATGAACGTGACCCATAGCGTTATGACCGCTGCTGCTAGCGCCAGACCCGGCCCGCCAGTTTGAAAGCCGGTCAGAAAAGCGGTGAACTGTGTGACCAGGATCAGGGGGCCGGGCGTGGTTTCTGCCAGGCCCAGGCTGTCGATCATCTGATCGGTGGTGAGCCAACCATAGGATTGCACGATCTCCTGCGTCATGTAGGCCAGCACGGCATAGGCGCCGCCAAAGGTCACGATGGCCAGTTTCGAGAAAAACAGCGCCATGTCGAGCAGCAGGTCGGCCTCGATGAGCCAAAGAAGCCCGATAGGGGCCGCCCAAAGTGTTCCCCAGATCGCAACTGTGCTGAGAGTTGCTGGGCGTTCCGTTACGGGCGTTTGCGAGGTTGGTTCTGCGGCGGGTTCAGACAAGACCCAGCCTATGAGGGCCGCGCAGGCGATTATGATTGGGAATGGCACGGACAGAAAGAAGATCGCGATAAACGCCGCAAGGGCCAGACCGCGGGAAAGGCCAGAGGTAAGCGCGCGGCGCGCCAATTTGAAAAGCGCCTGAAAAACGATGACCACAACAGCGGCCTTGATGCCCATGAACGCGGTTTGGACGAGCGGAACCTGCCCAAAGTAGGCGTAGCCAAAACCAAGCGCTGTGATCACCAGCGCGCCGGGTAACACGAACAGCAGCCCTGCCAGTAGACCGCCCGGAACCCCACGCAACCGCCATCCGGCATAGGTGGCCAGCTGCATCGCCTCCGGCCCCGGCAAGAGCATGCAAAAGGACAGCGCTTTGAGAAACTGGTCTTCAGTCAGCCATTTGTGGCGGTCCACAAGTTCGGTTTGCATGAGCGAGATTTGCGCCGCCGGTCCGCCAAAGGACAGGACGCCGATGCGCCCAAAGACGCGAATGAGCTCAGAAGTGGAAACCTGCATCATGCGCCCCGGCTGCTCGGCCAATCATGGGTTTCCTCATACCCATCTCGTGCCCAGCGGTACAGGGCATCATAAAGCGTCAAGCCCGCCTCAAGCTGGGCATGATCGTCGCGGAACTGGCGCGACAGACCAACGGACAAGGCCAGAAGGCCAGCAGCGACGGGATGGTCGGCATTCCGGTTTGTGTCGGCGGCGCGAATGACATCTGCCATGCGGGACAGGGCCGGGGAGGTCAGTTTGAATTCCTCCAGCATGGTATCAAAAGTGCATGCGTCGCCACGATGCGACCAGAACACGCCTTCGATATCAAAAGGCACGGCGTTGAACTTCTCAGCCACTGCCTCAACATCGTCGGGCGAGACAAAGAGAAACCGCGCCCCCCGGTCAACGAAGCGGCGAATAAGCCAGGGACAGGCAATTCGGTCAATCTTGGGCCGGTGCCGCGTCACCCAGAGCGTCTGACCGTTCATGGGTTGGGGCAGGGCGCTTGCTGGTACTCGCAAACTGTCCTTGGCCTCGCGCCAGCCAAACATGCCACCTTGCAGATACTCTGCCTCAATGCCTTCACTGCGCAGCCAAGCTGTCACCCCCTGACTGAGCTTCAGCCCCTTTTGACAAACAATGATCGCGCGCGGCGTTTTCAGCGTTTCGATCAAGCCGGGGATATCGGTATGCGGATGCCGCCGCGATCCTGGGATAAGAAACGGATCGTCGGCAAAGTCCTCGTCGATGCAGACATCAACAATGTCCGGGCAATCGGGCGTGCCAATCAGGCGGTTGAGTTGGGAAACAGTAATTGCATTCGGTGCAGGCATGGCAAAAGCATCCTCTGGTCCAGGCGTTTTGCGCAAGCAAACGCGTTTCAGTGGATGCGACTTTGGGCCAAAGCCTCACGGGGCAGTCGCAGGATGGCCCCATGGTGTAATGATGGCTGAGAGACAAAGGGCGGTCAAGCGCCGTAGGGCGAGGTTCCACCCCGCCGGATAAAAACCGTGGCAAACCCCCACCGGCACATAATTCGCTGTAAAATGAAAGTGCAGGCTTCTGTTGCCAGGTGCCTGCGAACCCCGCCTAACCTTGCTAGAGGCTAGGGCTTAGATTTCGGCTTTTCGCACTGCTTACGCAGCGAGAGCAACCGGAGCTTTGTTGTCGTTTGCAACTAGCTTAGGTGTACCGATAACGGTGGTAACTCACCGGGACAAAGCTAACCCCTTTAGACGTTCGTCGATCCTGTTTCGACCCCATGATCCCCAAACGAAGGAATTTTGGTGGAGTCGCCGGGTACCGCCCCCGGGTCCGATCCGCTTATTACGAGCGCGTTTATGTCCATAGTCCCGAAGGACAAAAGGAATATAAGCAATGCCAGAGGGTTTGCAAAGATGTGCTTTCTTCGGGCCTGACCGTGACTTTCACGTGCGACCGCGCCGACACAACGCAGGAAATTTGGCAAAACCCTATGAAAATCAATAATTTTCGGCCCTCAAAGGCGGGTGATTTTGGTTTTTTGCGGCCTTAAATTCGCGAATATTAAGCAATTTGAGCGAGGATTTGCCGGTTTTTGAGAACAATTCACCAAAACCGTGCAGTCGCAGAGAATCATGCTATCTATCCTTTCAGATACCTAACGATCCGTTAGCGCGCATGATGCAGGTTGGTCCCTTCTAGTCGCATAGCAGATCGTGTCGAGAGCGGAATTCGACAACCAGCTCTTGGGTGGGGCAGAGGTCGGCCAGCGAAAAGCAGGCCGACCTCTCTACTTTTGGGCTCCTTGTTTTTGCAGACAAGACAAAGAAAAACCGGCGCTGCACTGGGCGAGCGCCGGCATTTTTGTCTTAAAGGCTTGGGTTATTCGGCCGGGTTTGCCTCAGCCGCGCCATGCTTCTCACGAAGCCCATCGCGGTAAAGCGCCTTGGCCAGAGCTACACACATCAGACCCATCACCATAGTAAAGGGCAGCGCACCGATGATCATGGCGTTTCTCAACGCGTCCATCGGATTGTTTTCACCCGCCGCAATGATCAGCGTGCCAATCACCGCCGTCAGGATCAGACCCCAGATGATACGGTGCTTGATGCCTGTTTCCTGACTGCCACCAGACATGATGGTGTTCATCACAAGGATGCCGGAGTCCGCTGATGTGACCAGGAAGGTCATGATCAGCACAACGCACATGATCGTCAGTGCCGAGAGAAGGCCTGGCTCAAGCATCTGGCCCAGCGTGACAAAGAGCTTTGCCGTGTTGGATGCGCCAACAATAGCGCCTTCTGCAGCGCCGCTCATTTCAAGGTCGATCGCTGTGCCGCCCAGAATGGTCATCCAGGCAAAGCAGACCAGCGCCGGTGCGATAACGCAGCCGATGATGAACTCACGCACGGTGCGGCCTTTGGAAATGCGCGCCAGGAAGAGGCCCACAAAAGGCGAGAACGCGATCCACCAGGCCCAGTAGAACGTGGTCCATCCGGCTTGCCATCCAAACTGACGCCCTTGGTTGCCCGCTTCATAGACAGCCGCAAGCGTGGCATCGTCCAGTTCCGCCGCAGCACCTTCAAGGCCCGACTTGAAGACGTCAAAGCCTACAGAACCGCCCCAAGCGCTCCAGGCGTTGGTGGCCCCGGCAAAAAGCTCACCGGCCAGCGGTTGCGCCGCTTCTGGGATGGCCGCAGCAAAGTCTGCTTCAGATTGTGGTCCCCAAGCGGAGAAACTAATCGAGAAGAAGTTGATGATGTAGTCAACAAATGCTGAGCCATAAGTCGACATCGCAAATGTGAAAGAGCCGAAGATCACAAAGGTGAGCAGCAAGATCACCGAGAGGACCAGATTGAGGTTCGAGAGGTACTTCACCCCGCGCCCAACGCCTGATACAGCCGATATGATCGACATCCCCATGATCATCAGCAAGCCCGCAATCAGGCCGACTTTGCCCGGTGCAGGGGCTTCGCCTTCGACGATGTTCATCATCCAATCCATGCCGGTGATGGCATAGACACCGTCGATGAACTGGCTCACGCCATATCCGATCGTGACAGACACACCAAGGATCGTGGCCACAACACCCAGCACATCAACGACGTGACCCAGAAAACCGTTTAGCGCAGACCCAAAGAGCGGGGTCAGCGCAGAGCGGATCGTCAATGGCATGTTGCGTGTGTAGGCGTAATAGGCGAGGCTCAGCCCGGTCACCACGTAGATGGCCCAGGCATGAAAGCCGTAATGCGCAAACGTGTAGCGATAGGCCGACTGGATCGCTTCTTCGGTGTTGCCTGTAACCTCTCCTGCGACGACGACCGGGTTCGATCCCCACAGGCTCAGCGGTTCAGCCGTCGCAAAGACCATCAAACCCACGCCAAGACCAGCCCCGAACATCATGGAAAACCAAGAGAAATTCGAAAACTCCGGCTTTTCGCCGGGTGGTCCCATCACGCGTGCGCCAGTTTTCGGCATGAGGGCGACGGCCAGCAAGAAGAAGACAAAACACCCCACAATGATGATGTAGAACTGGTTGAACACTTCTAGAAGTTGACTGTTCAGACTTCCCAAAGTGCCATTCGCATTGGCAGGAAAGACCAAAGCCCATAGCACAAGGCCAACCATAATTGATTTAGAAATCAGCGCGATAGGCAGGCTGTTGTCTTTATAAAAGCCTCCATCCTGCGTTTTGATGTCCACGTCCGTGAACGGTGGTTTGATACTCATTTGATATGTCCCTGTGTTGGTATCAAGGTGATGCACGCCTGCGTGGCATCGTCGTTGTTTTCTGCGCGTCTCGCGGCGCAGTTGCTGCGTGAGCGTGATGCGAATTCGGTGGAAGGGCCTGCTTGATTGCGTCGTGAATCTGGTTAAATCCGACGCGTTTCCAATATATTTCCTGCATGCAATTGAATACATTTTAGCGTTGTTTTGGGGGTTGCGGATCATATACATCCGGCGCTGATCGCGACTTGACCATACCTTTTGGTTTGGTGTTCATGGCCACATGAAACTCGATACAGACTTCGTACGGGCCCAGTTTCCCGCCTTTGACGAGCCATCCCTTTCTGGGCAGGCTTTCTTTGAAAATGCTGGCGGGTCATACACCTGCGGGCCGGTGATTGAGCGACTGGAACGCTATTACCGACAGCGCAAAGTCCAGCCTTATGCGCCCTATGAGGCAAGCCGGTTGGCGGGCGAAGAAATGGATGAGGCGCGTGCGCGGCTTGCGGCCATGCTCGGGGTGGCCCCGGATGAGCTGAGCTTCGGGCCGTCCACAACGCAGAACACCTATGTTCTGGCGCAAGCCTTCCGCGAGTGGTTGAGCAAGGGTGACGCGATCATCGTCACCGATCAGGATCACGAAGCCAATTCCGGGCCATGGCGACGATTGGCCGATGCGGGCATCGAGGTGCGTGAATGGCAGATCAATCCCGAGACAGGGCTTTTGGAACTGGAAGCGCTTGAAAACCTACTGGATGAAAGCGTGCGCCTGGTCTGTTTTCCGCATTGTTCCAACATCGTCGGTGCGGTGAACCCAATTGTTGAGATCACCTCAGCAGCACATGCCGCTGGCGCCTTTGTCTGTGTCGATGGCGTCTCTTATGCGCCGCATGGGTTTGTGAATGTGGGCGACATGGGGCCGGATATCTATCTTTTCTCAGCGTACAAAACCTATGGCCCACATCAGGGAATCATGGTTATTCGCCGCGAACTTGGGGCGCTTCTGCCCAATCAAGGACATTGGTTCAACGCCGACAGCCTCTACAAACGGTTCACCCCAGCAGGCCCCGATCACGCCCAAGTGGCGGCGAGCGCGGGGATGGCGGACTACTATGACATGCTGGCCACGCATCACGGGATCACAGGCGAAGCTACAGACCGCTCCGCAGGCGTCCATGACTTGATGCGCACCCATGAAACCGAACTGTTGCAACCTTTGTTGGATTACCTTGGCGACAAGAATTCCGTGCGTCTCATCGGTCCGCGCGATGCAGCCGACAAAGCCCCCACTGTGGCCGTGGAATTGGCCGGACCCGGCGAAGAGGCCGCTGCACAACTGGCACAACACGGCATCATGACCGGCGGTGGAGATTTTTACGGATCACGTCCGCTTCAGGCCATGGGAATTGATCTGGACAAGGGCGTGCTGCGGCTTAGCTTTGTGCACTACACGTCGCAAGCCGAAGTCGACAAGCTTTTGAACGCGTTGGACGAGACACTGTAATCCAAAGAGCAATCCTGGCCGTATTGCTCTTATATAACAACGGGGGCACGGCCAGAATGAGTGACACGTCACCCACCATCTTGTGGCTGCGCCGTGATTTGCGGCTGGCTGATCATCCCGCGCTTTTAGCCGCGGTCAAACGCGGTGGTCCAGTCATCCCGGTGTTCATTCGCGACCATAGTGTGGACTCTTTGGGGGCGGCGCCCAAATGGCGACTGGGTCTCTCTCTGGCGGATTTGGCAAAACGGTTGGAAGACATGGGCAGTCAGCTCATTTTTCGCAGTGGCGAGGCTATGGCTGTGCTGGAGCAACTGATCTCTGAGACCGGTGCAACGGCCGTACATTGGTCGCGGCTTTATGACCCGGATGCCATCGCGCGGGATACGTTGATCAAGGGCGCGCTCAAGCAGTGTGGTGTCGAGGCTGAGAGTTTCGCCGGTCATGTGCTCTTTGAGCCCTGGACGGTTGAGACCAAAACCGGCGGATTTTACCGGGTCTATTCACCTATGTGGCGCGCGGTGCGCGACAGAACCGTGCCAGAGCCTCAGGCCGCTCCGTCAAAACTCCCTACGCCTGAAAGCTGGCCTGAAACGGAAACCTTGGATCAATGGGCAATGGGGGCCGCGATGAAGCGCGGAGCGCCCGTGTGTCTGCCGCATCAACGGGTTGGGGAAGAGGCCGCGCGCGACCGGCTGGACTGGTTCATAGCCAATTCGATCCCGCCTTACAAAGATGATCGCAACATGCCTGCTCTTGATGCGACATCGGGCATGTCCGAAAATCTCACCTATGGCGAGATTTCTCCGCGCCAGTGCTGGCATGCAGGACAGCGAGCCTTGGACGAAGGCGGAGGACGAGGGGCAGAACATTGGCTCAAGGAACTCGTGTGGCGCGAGTTTGCCTACCATCTGGTCTATCACACGCCTGAAATCCTTGCAGGCAACTGGAAATCGGATTGGGACGCGTTTCCCTGGAACGAGGATGAGGATCATCCCGAGGTCGTTGTCTGGAAACAGGGACGCACCGGTGAACCCTTTGTCGATGCGGCGATGCGCGAGATGTATGTGACCGGAAAGATGCACAATCGTGCCCGGATGATCGTGGCAAGTTATCTTACCAAGCATCTGATGACCCATTGGAAAATTGGAATGCGCTGGTTTGAGGATTGCCTGACGGATTGGGATATTGCCGCCAATGCGATGGGCTGGCAGTGGACGGCTGGTTCGGGTCCGGATGCAGCGCCTTACTTTCGAATCTTCAATCCCGAAACACAGGCTGAGAAATTCGATCCTGACGGCACCTACCGCCGTCGTTGGATCGCCGAAGGTCACGAAAACCCCACCAAAACCGCGCTAAGTTATTTCGACGCAGTCCCCGTGAGTTGGCGTTTGAGTCCGTCAGCATCCTATTCGGATCGCATCGTGGAACTGAGCGAAGGGCGCAACCGCGCGCTACAAGCATATGAGGCCAGAACGTTTTGAATACTCTGACAAATTCCCTTGCGGGTCATCCCGTTAGCCCTTTACTGTCGAACGAAGATGACATGAGTGGGGGTGTCATGATCCTGACAGAGACCAGCGGTCAGCGCGATCTGCCGCGCTATTTCAGTCAAATGTTTGCCGTAGCGCAGCGATTGCAGCATGGACGGCTGGACATTGGTCTGGACGATGGGCGGGTGTTTCGCGTTGAAGGCGCCGCGCCAGGACCGGTGGCGCGTGTCGATATTCACAATGACGATGTCTTTGCGCGGCTTGTGCGCGAAGGATATCTTGGGTTTTGCGACGCATATCTGGATGGCTGGTGGAGCACGCCGGATTTGCAGGCCTTCATGGATCTCGTGAACACCGACAACGACGACATGTATAACGGCTACCCCGGTCAGAAACTGGTGGAGTTGTATGAAAAGCTGCGCTTCTGGTTACAGCGCAACACCAGGAAACAGGCGCGCAAGAACATCAGCTATCACTATGATCTGGGCAATGATTTCTATGCGCTCTGGCTCGATGACACGATGACTTATTCCAGCGCTATTTTCGAGACAGGTCAGGAAAGTCTTGAGAAGGCGCAGATTGCCAAATACGCCTCGATGGTTGATCAGATGGGAGTGAAACCCGGGGATCACGTGCTTGAAATCGGCTGTGGCTGGGGTGGATTTGCCGAATACGCCGCCAAAGAGCGGGGATTGAAGGTCACAGGGCTGACCATCAGCAAAGAGCAGTTTAACTATGCACAAGAACGCATTGAAAAGGCAGGACTTTCGGATCAAGTCGAATTCAAATTACAGGATTACCGCGACGAGCAGGGGCAATATGACGGTATTGCAAGCATCGAGATGTTCGAAGCGGTGGGCGAGAAATACTGGCCGGTTTATTTCGACACAGTCCGCGCCCGCCTGAAAGCCGGGGCCAATGCCACGCTACAAATCATCACTGTGGGTGACCATCGCTTTGAAGCCTACAAGAATGATGTTGATTTCATTCAAAAATACATTTTTCCCGGTGGCATGCTTCCCAGCCCGTCAGCCTTAAAAACACAAGCTGAACGCGCAGGGCTTACAGTGCAAAGGTCGATTGAATTTGGTGAAAGCTACAGCCAGACCCTGCGGCGCTGGCACGAGACATTCAATGAAAAATGGGATCAGGTGGCGAAATTGGGCTTTGATGCACGATTTCAACGGATGTGGAATTTTTATCTGACCTCTTGTGCGGGTGCGTTCTTAACGGGTAATTGCGATGTGACACAGATCACTATCGCACGGCCGGAGTAAATGCCTCTTACAGATCACATGCCAACCACGGGCAAGGCGGTTGCCGCCATCGGACTTGCCATCATTGCGTGGTACGCCTCGGAAATGATCCGCCCGCTGATGCCAGAAGGCACAGATTTTGGCTGGTTTAACGAGTTCAACGTGTTTCTTGGGTTGCTTGTGGGATGGGTGGTCATCGGCACGCGCTTAAACCGGGGATACCTTGACGGGATCAGCGCGGGTTTGACCGGTGTGGTCGCACTGATTTTCTGGGCGCTGTTCTTTCAAAGTCTCAACGAAATGCTGCGGCTCGCGCTAGAGAGCCGGTACAGCGGTCCGGTTCAGGGCATCATTGCCGTGTTTGAAATCGCCGTGGACTATGGAACCAAAATTCTCCATGTCCCGCTTGCGATCTTGCTGTTTGGTGGTGGCGCGGTGCTTGGACTTGTCAGCGAATGGATTGCCAAGCGGTGGTCCTGAGGGTATGCCCCGACTTTTCCTGACCGGTGCGCTGGCCTGTAATGATTTCATCGACATATGTGCACAGGGTGCCGGATATACACGGTCTGAAGCGATTCTGGATGATATGGCGCTTGCGCCGTCTCAGTTTGACATGGTGCCAAGCCTTGTGGACTGTCCGGGCACACAAACTGCCGGTCAGGTGATCGACTGTTCTGAACCCACCGCAGACCGTTTGATCTACTTTGCGCAAACCGCCGCATTGGAGGTGGACCAACGCGTGGTTTCGGGATCAGAGGCAATTGTGTTCGCAGTCTCGCCCGGTCAATCGGGCGGCACCGCATCAGAACCGGACGATCTCGCATCTGGCGCTTTTGTGCCACGCCTGCATCGAAGTCATGAGCTATTGGGGCCGACGTAAGGCGGTTGAACTGGCTCCTCGCATGCCGATGATCTTGGCGCGGGCGCATTCTTACGTCGTCGCTGAGCGCAGCGCCCCCGCAACGGTTCGAAGCACGCTGACGGCGGACAGGGTAGATATTCACTCAGATCGCGCCACGCATGAGGGCTATTTCCTGACCCGAACCTACGGCCTGACACATCCTACATTTGCAGGGGGCCAAAGCGCCGAAGTCGCGCGTGAAGTGTTTGTGGCAACCGACGCGTCCATTGTACTGCCCTATGACCCCGTGCGCGACCGTGTGCTGCTGGTCGAGCAGTTTCGCATGGGCCCGTTCGGGCGCGGCGATCCTCTGCCTTGGGTACTGGAACCGGTTGCGGGGCGCGTGGATCCCGGTGAAGCGCCGGAGGTCACGGCGCACCGGGAATGTGTTGAAGAGGCGGGATTGGACCTGCGCGCCCTCGAACATGTCTCAAGCCATTATTGTTCACCGGGATGCTCAACCGAAGTTTTCCACTGTTATGTCGGTCTGTGCGATTTGCCGGATTTGAAAACCGGGCAGTGCGGGCTTGAGACCGAGCATGAAGACATCCGCACTCATGTCCTGAGCTTTGAGGATGCGCTGAACCTGACGCGCACCGGAGAGGCCAATATCGGGCCTTTGGTGCTTTTGCTTTTGTGGCTCGAACGTGAACGCCCGCGCCTGCGCTCTCTTGCTTGAGTTAGCCATGCGGACGTTCTAAGTCTGGGCGCAGCACTGACAGGGAGCCTCATTATGCGCATTGCCAAGGACCTCGCCGACGCGGTTGGCCACACTCCGTTGATCCGGCTGCGTCAAGCCAGCGAGGCCACGGGTTGCGAGATATACGGCAAGGCGGAATTCATGAACCCGGGTCAATCGGTGAAGGACCGTGCAGCCCTTTTTATCATTCGCGACGCCATTGCGCGCGGTGATCTGAAACCGGGCGGCACAATTGTCGAGGGTACTGCAGGCAACACCGGGATCGGGCTATCGGTTGTCGGGGCCTCCATGGGGTTCAAAACCGTGATCGTTATTCCCGAGACGCAAAGCGAAGAGAAAAAAGATATGCTGCGCCTCGCCGGTGCGGAATTGGTGCAAGTGCCTGCGGCCCCTTATGCCAACCAGAACAACTTTGTGCATTACTCGCGCCGTCTCGCGAAGAAACTGGCTGAAAAATCACCCAATGGCGTCATCTGGGCCAATCAGTTCGACAACGTGGCCAACCGGCAGGCGCATATCGAAACTACCGGCCCAGAGATATGGGAGCAGACCAGCGGCAAGGTGGACGGATTTATCTGTGCATGTGGTTCGGGCGGGACACTCACTGGCGTGGCCATGGCGCTGCAATCCAAGGGCGTGAAAATCGGCCTGGCCGACCCAATGGGGGCCAAACTATTTTCATGGTTCACCAAGGGTGAGCTTGAATCTGAGGGGGGATCAATCGCCGAAGGCATCGGGCAGGTGCGCGTGACAGCAAACCTGGAAGGGCTCGCGCCCGACTTCGCGTATCAAATCACCGATGAAGAAGCGTTGCCAATTGTTTTTGACTTATTGGAACATGAAGGCCTCGTCATGGGGGCCTCTACCGGCGTGAACGTTGCTGGCGCGATCCGCATGGCCAAGGAAATGGGGCCGGGACACACCATTGTGACGATCCTCTGTGACTATGGCACACGGTATCAATCCAAGCTCTTTAACCCTGATTTCCTGCGCGAAAAGAACTTGCCTGTGGCCGACTGGATGACCAAAGCGCCACAGAGTATTCCCGGAGTGTTCGTGGAATGATGCGCCTTTTGAAAGGCTTAGCTCTGATATTTCTGCTGGCGTTTTGGAGCGCCGTGCCACTTTTACTCGCGCCAGAAGCTGCACAGGCGCAATCCACACCGCAAATTTCTCAGTCAGAGCCCGACTACGAGACTTGGATCCGCACAGCGGACCGGGCCGATGAGGCAATAGAAGCAGCCCGCGCTTCGACAACGGCTCTTGAGACATTGCGCGAAGATCTGGCGGGCTGGCGGCAGCAATTCATTGCGGCCCAAGGCATCAACAGCAATGCGCTGGCCACAGTGCGCCGTCAGATCAGCGATCTGGGCCCTGTCCCCGAAAACGGAGAAGAACCCGAAGATGTGGCTGCCAATCGCCAGCTTTTGCAAGACAGGCTGGACCGGCTGAATGCTCCGGTTCTGCGTGCCGAGTTGGCGTTTAGCCGTGCCGATGGACTGATCCGCGGTATCGACAAGATCATTCGCGACCGGCAAGCCGAAGAATTGCTGGAATTCGGACCATCACCGCTCAACCCGACCCATTGGGCCGCTGGATTGGCGGCGCTGCCCGCAACAATGACACAGCTCTCTGGCGAGATATCAAAGGCCTGGCGCAACCCGGTACAAGCGGCAGAGACAAGAAACAGTCTGCCGGTTGTAGCGGTTCTCACTCTTCTGGGACTCATTCTGGTGTCGCGCGGTCGGGTCTGGAGCCGACGGCTGACCAATCGGGTATTGGGCGAGAACCCTGGTGCCGGGCTTTGGATCACTGGGTTTGTGGTGTCGTTGGGCAGTCTAGGGTTGCCCTTTGTCGGGATATTGCTGCTCATCGAGGCTATCGTCTCAACAGGTCTGGTGGGACTGCGCGGCGATCAGATCCTTGCAGCCTTTGTACCTGCGGCGTTTGCTTTCCTGCTGGCGCGCTGGCTGGCCACACGGGTGTTCCCCGCAGATGAAGCGCGCACCTTGCCACTCATCCTTGATGCAACTCAGCGATCAAGGGGACGTTTCTTTGGGGCCTGTCTGGGACTCGTCGCCGCCACGGCTGTCTTTCTACGAGATGTGGGTGATATTTCTGGCTGGAGTGATGCGGCAACCAATGTCGTGGTGTTTCCCGTATTGGTCATATCCGGGTTTCTTCTCTGGAGATTGGCGAACCTGCTGCGCGTACATGTACGCAACTCATCAGAGGCGGATGGCGAAGAAAGCTATCGAACCAAACTGATCAGCGTGCTGGCACTGGGCCTTGTCGTGCTGGCGTTCGTGTCTCCGCTTCTGGCGGCAGTGGGGTACTTCAGGCTTGCGGAATCTCTGATGCTGCCATCGCTGGCATCACTTGAGATGTTGGCGGTGCTTCTGGTGCTGCAGCGTCTGGTGGTCGAGGTCTATGTGCTCATCACTGGTAACCGCGAGGGCGCAGCAGAGTCGCTGCTTCCGATCCTGATCGGATTCCTTCTTGTGCTGGCCTCTTTGCCGATCTTCGCGCTCATCTGGGGCGCGCGGGTGGCGGACCTGACCGAGCTTTGGACGCAAGCGCTTGACGGCATCAGCATCGGTGGTGTGCGCATCTCGCCGATGATTTTCCTCACCTTCGCGCTGGTCTTTGTGCTGGGGTATCTGGCCACACGCATGGTGCAGGGGGCGCTCAAGAACACCATCCTGCCCAAGACACGTATGGATGCTGGTGGGCGCAATGCGATTGTGTCAGGCGTCGGATATCTCGGGATATTCCTGGCCGCCGTCATCGCCATCACAAGTGCTGGAATTGACCTTAGCTCGATTGCCATTGTCGCCGGTGCGTTGTCGGTTGGTATCGGCTTTGGCCTGCAAAACATCGTGTCTAACTTTGTCTCAGGCATCATCCTTCTGATCGAGAGGCCGATTTCCGAAGGCGACTGGATCGAGGTTGGCGGCGTACATGGCACGGTGCGGGATATCTCTGTGCGCTCGACCATTATCCAGACTTTTGACCGCTCGGACGTCATCGTGCCAAATTCCGACCTCGTCAGCGGACGGGTGACAAACTACACACGCGGCAACACTGTGGGTCGCGTCATTGTGCCGGTGGGCGTGGCTTATGGGTCGGACACCAAGAAGGTTGAGGCCATCCTGCAAGAGGTGGCGGATGCACATCCTCTGGTGCTGATGAACCCGCCGCCTGCGGTTCTTTTCCGGTCCTTCGGGGCCTCTTCGCTTGATTTCGAAATCCGCGCCATCTTGCGCGATGTGAACTACGTGATGTCGGTGCACTCTGAGATGAACCACGAGATCGCCAGACGGTTCGAGGAAGAAGGCATCGAAGTGCCCTTCGCGCAGCGCGATATCTGGATCCGCAATCCCGAGGCCTTGCCGCAAACTCAAGCCCAGCAATCGGACCCGCCACCAATGAAATCCAAAGACATGTCAGCGCATGTCACGCCGGAGGATCTGGACGCTGGCAAGGGCGACGCGGATGGTGACGGAGGCGGGCGATGACTGATCGGTTGTACCTGAAGAATGCTTATGCTCGGGATGCCAAGGGGCATGTGACAGCACACACACCCGAAGGCGGCATTGTGCTGAGCAAGTCGCTCTTTTATCCCACCAGCGGCGGGCAACCGGGCGATAGCGGTCATATTGTCTGGGTGGATGCGACGCTTGAAATCGCAACGACGATCAAGCTTGATGCCTGGCAGATCGCGCTTATCCCTGCGGAGCCACAGCCCTTACCGCCCGTGGGCACTGAGATCATGCAGCATATCGACTGGGACCGGCGCTATCGGCACATGCGCGTGCACACGGCCTTGCATCTGCTATCGGTGGTCCTGCCTTTGCCGGTGACGGGAGGCTCCATCGGCACCGAAAAAGGACGGCTCGATTTTGATATGGCAGAGCCTCCAGAGGATAAATCCAAGCTGGAAGAGCTACTCAATGCAATGGTGGCGCTCAACCTTCCGGTCAGCGAAAGCTGGATCACAGATGCGGAACTGCGTGATAATCCGGGACTGGTAAAAACTATGTCCGTCAAGCCGCCTGTGGGAGAAGGGCAGGTGCGACTGGTGCGCATTGGCGAAGGTGAGTCGCAGGTCGATCTACAACCTTGTGGCGGTACCCATGTGGCGCGCACCGGCGAGATCGGCAAGCTGCGCATTGGCAAGATCGAAAAGAAAGGTCGTCAGAACCGCCGGGTGTATCTGCATCTCGATGGATGAGGCAGAGGGAGTTATCATGGCAAATGCAAAAGCACGCAACCTGATCGAGGGACGCGCGGTGCTGATCGTGATCGACATTCAGAAATCGACCTTTGCACCGCTCTCAGATGATGAACGGGCCATTGCGCATATGCCGGACTATGCCGAGCGCATGGCGTTGTCGCGTAAGGCCATTGATCAAGCGCGTGACGTGGGTATTCCGGTGGTTTTCATTCAGGAAATTCATCGTGCCGATCTGGTGGACATGGGGCGCGAGACCGATGGGGACGAGGAGGTGCACTGCCTCGACAACAACCCTCTGACCGAGCTGGCGGTCGAAGAGCTAGGCATTCTTCCCGACGACTACAAAATCCAGAAACGCCGCTACTCGGCCTTTTACGGCACCGACCTTGAGATCCTGCTCAGAGGTCTGAAGGCCGAAACCCTGATCCTGGTGGGCGGGCTGACGGATGTCTGCGTGCACTACACCTTTGTGGATGCGCATCAGGGTGATTATTTCTGCCGCGTGATCGAGGACTGCGTCGCAGGCTCCAGCATCGAGGCGCACGACGCCGCGCTCCGGGCCATGGAATATCTCCAGCACGGCGCGGTGCGATCACTGAATGAAGTGCTGGAGGCGATGGCAAAGCCAGTTCAGATCCATGGCTAGGCTGGTATCGGAAAAATGCTAAGCCTCGAACCAAGCAAAGATGGGCTTGAGTGCCAAACGTTGGCGAATTTTTATACAAGGTCGGTCCGCCGCTAAAGTTCCGGAGTCTTGCCGGGATATTTGATGGTCAAATAGACCTTTTGGGGTCGATGGGTTTGGTCTCTATTGCTTCTTTCTTGATCATAAATGCGAGCATCGTATCAACGGTCTGAATTCTGTCCGCCAATGCATTATGTGCCAAGAAATCATGCGCCGCACGCGCACATCCATCCCAGGCAAAATAGTCGTCAAGAATTATCAATCCCCCGACTTCAACTTTATCATAGAGAATATTGAGGCACTCTGCCGTGGATGAATACCAATCCGCATCGAGCCGCAGAACCGAAATTGGCCCCTTGACGTCCTCAAGCGTGTCACTGAACCAACCCTTGAGAACGTTGAAATCCGTTGCCGAAGATTTTGACATCACGTCATTTGCAAAACTCTCTTCTGTTTTGCAGTTGTCAACGGCATTGCTTTTTTGCCAGTCCGTCGCTTTGATCCCATCGATTGCTTCGGCACTTGGCAAGCCTTCAAAGCTGTCAAGCAAGTAATAGCGCCGCTCAGACCCAAGAATATCGGCCATTCCGGCAGACATGCCCCCTCGCCAAACACCACATTCGACCACCGCACCAGAACCAACACCATGCGTATTCACAACGGCAAGATTGGCGCAAAAAGCCTCAACAGATAACCTTGTGTAGTCGCTATACCTGTCGTAAATTTTGAGAAATTCCTCACTTTCGAGCGCTTTCCAAAAACTGTTTGCTTTCCCGAACGACTTTGCCAGTGCGTTCCGAACGCGTCGGTTCTTGGTGACTGCTCGGACGCTGGACTTCAAAGTTTTGTTGACTGCCACGCCTTTTTTTCCTTCTCAACATGCCGGTTTTCGACACTATTGCTTAAACTTTTGAACACTCCAAGATACGCATACCAAACTTCTAACAAAAAACCCCGGCGATCACCGGGGTTTTTGAACCTTTTCAGCAAAACTTAGGCCCGACGGCGCCGCCGCGCACCAGCCCGGCCACCACGTCCGCCGGGGGACTCTTCGCCCGGCTTCAGCGGGGCTTTGTTGAACTTGATCCACTCGCCACCATGCGGGTCATTGTTGGTCAGGAAGTTGGCCGCGCGGATGGCCTCCATCTCTTTGCCCGGGCGGCTTTTGGTCGAGCCCAAACCGAAAAGCTGACAGAAGGTTTCATCATCCATGCCCTCGGGCAGGATAATGCCCGCGGCTTCGATCTCGGCGCGCTTGGCGGCCTTCTCGGCCTCCTTCACAGGCAGGGCGATCGGATTCATGATGGCCGATGTCATACCTGCGCCCATGGCCATAGGTAGAAACGCATTGTTGATGCCGTGGCGGTTGGGCAGGCCGAATGAGATATTTGATGCACCACAGGTGGTGTTGACGCCCAACTCCTCGCGCAGACGGCGCACCAGGGTGAAGACCTGAAGCCCCGCGGTACCCATTGCACCGATCGGCATGACCAGTGGGTCGACCACAATGTCATGCGCCGGAATGCCGAAATCGGCGGCACGTTCGACAATCTTCTTGGCGACGGCAAAGCGTACATCGGGATCCTCGGAAATACCGGTGTCATCGTTGGAAATCGCCACAACCGGCACATTGTATTTCTTCACCAGAGGCAGGATCGCCTCAAGACGTTCTTCTTCACCCGTGACTGAGTTGAGCAAAGGCCGTCCTTCGCAGACCTCCAGACCCGCCTCCAGCGCACCGGGCACAGAGCTGTCGATACACAGAGGCACATCTACAAGCCCCTGCACCAATTCGATCACCTTCCGCATGAGCGGCGGTTCGGTCTGGTTGGGATCGGGGTTGGAATTATAGACCACGCCGGCATTCACATCGAGCACCGTGGCACCCGCAGCGACCTGTGCAATGGCATCTGCCTCGACGGTGGAAAAGTCACCGGCTTCCAACTCGGCCGCGAGTTTCTTGCGCCCTGTTGGGTTGATCCGTTCTCCAATCACGCAGAAGGGTTGATCAAAGCCGATGATGGCGGTTTTGGTTTTGCTTTCGACGATGGTCTGCGTCATGGTTTATCCTTGCTGGCTGGCAGGCACAGTGGACGCGCCGCCATTGTCAATCGCCCAGGTGGCGTTGGTCTTGATCCCGCCTAATGGGAAGAAATGCACGTTGGTGATGTTGAAATCCGGATTGGCGGCTTTGTGGGCGGCCAGTTGGCTGAGAACATCGGTCGGCTCATAGGGCAGAAGGAGCTTGGAGACATCCATCGCACGCTTTTGCAGCACTTTGAGCGATGGCCCGACACCACAGGCGATGGCGAATTTGATCAGCGTCTGAAGCTTGGCCGGACCCGCGATGCCAATGTGGACAGGCAGGGTGATCCCGGCCGCCGCCAGATCATCGGCCCATTTGATGATGGGGCCTGCGTCAAAGGCAAACTGCGTGGCCAGCGCCATTTCGGCATCGGTGGTTTCAGAGAATTTCTGCTTCCAGCGAAGCGCCTCTTCGACATTCTTCATGCTGCCGTCTGGATCAATGTCCTTGTTGCCTTCGGGGTGACCGGCCACATGCAACCGTTTGAAACCCGCGCGATCAAACGCTCCACTTTCCAAAAGCTGCATGGAGCTGTGATAGTCGCCATGGGGCTTTTCCACTCCACCGGCGAGCAAAAGCGCCTGTTCGACACCGGCCTCGCCTTGATAGCGCGCAATCCAGTCTTCCAGCGTCGCCTGATCCTTGATGATCCGCGCCGGGAAGTGGGGCATGACAGGGTAGCCATCGGCGGCCAGACGTTTGGCCGTGGCGACCATGTCTTCAATGGGCGTGCCCTCGATATGTGCGATGTAGACACGGGTGCCAGTCGGCAGAAGATCACGGAAGTTTTCAACCTTCTCAGCTGTACGCGGCATGACCTCTATGGAGTATCCTTTGAGAAAGGCCTCCATTTCCGGTGTGACCACGCGCTCGCTTGGTGTCTCGCGTCTTTTGAAGTTCAACAAAGCCATCGCGGCCTCCCAGAAAGATTTGGGGCTTTTGCTCAATTTGAGTTGGCCCAGCCATCATTTGCGATCAATTCCTTGATCCGGTCTTGGTCGTATTCCGTGTCCAGCCGCGCGGCTTCGGCCTCGGCCACCGCTTCGGCCTCACCGTCCACAGGGTAGGGCGCGGCCTTGCGCCATTCGGCGAGGTAGGCATCGGTGTCCGCTGCGCCAATTTTCATCGCCGCCCGGTCGATGGCCTGTTCAAAGCGCTCGGGCAACGGCCGTTTGGCGCCCCGACGGCCCTTGCCGACAATGACCTGCGCGGGGATATCGCGCCAGTACACAACGGTGACATCTACCATCTCTGATTCCTCATCCTCAGTTGTCCCCTCATAGTGCAGGCCAGACAGGACACGGTGTCGTTTTTCGACTTAACACGGTCACCGAGCGACCTTTGGCTCATCTGGTCTTCTAGCGGATATAGATGCTCTGACCGCGTCAGGCCACTGCCGGGGCCTTGAATTCCAGTCAAGTCTCATATGAGCCGCGTTCAATGCTTGCGCGAGAGCCATCGGATGACTACTTTGTAAGCAACTTGAAATGGAGGGCGTAAGCGATGGCGCCCAAGCGTCCCGTTGGTGCGGGCGCTATCCCGAAACAGGTAGAGAGCCCCGCACTGACCAAGCCCGCTCCCGGGCCGCTCTATGCGGCGTTGGATTTGGGCACAAACAGTTGCCGTATGCTGATTGCCCGACCAGAGGGCGACCAGTTCAAAGTCGTGGATAGCTTCTCAAAATCGGTTCAACTGGGTGCCGGACTTGAAAGCTCGGGCAAGCTGTCGCGATCCTCAATTTACCGAACAATTCAGGCGCTTCGCGTGTGCCAGCAAAAGATAAAACGGCACAAGGTGAACCGCATGCGGCTGGTGGCAACCGAAGCCTGCCGACGCGCCAGCAATGGTGCGGCCTTCATGAAGCGGGTGCGGCGAGAAACAGGTCTTCCGCTGGAAATCATCGAAACTCAGGAAGAAGCACAACTGGCCGTGGTGTCTTGCGCGCCATTGGTGAGCAAAAATACTGAGCAGCTTCTCGTTGTAGATATCGGTGGCGGTTCGACCGAGCTTGTGTGGATTGACCTAAAGGATGTGCGACCGCGCGAACGCGCGCAGGCGATCATGCGGATGCATGGCGGCTTTCCTGTATGTGACGGCGACGGATCAAAAGCACGTGTCGTGGACTGGATCAGCGTACCACTGGGAGTCGCGACTTTGCGCGATCAGTTTCGCGATGTAGAGGATGATGCGGCGCGCTTTGCTCTTATGAGCTGGTTTTTTGAGGAAAACCTGGCCGAATTCGCGCCATATAAGGATGAGCCGCCGCGCGAGGGATTTCAGATCATCGGCACATCCGGCACCGTGACGACGGTGGCCGCAAGCCATCTGGGTCTTAAGCGCTATGACCGGAACAAGGTCGACGGCCTGCGTATGACCAGTGACGAGATCGACAAAGTGATCCGCACTTATCTGCAGATGGGCCCCGAAGGGCGCCGGGCCGACCCTCGCATTGGGCTGGACCGCCAGGCACTTATCATGTCAGGTGCGGCGATCCTGCAGGCGTTACTGCGGTGTTGGCCCACGGACCGTTTGTCCGTTGCAGACAGGGGTCTGCGCGAGGGCATGCTTTATGCCCAAATGGCAGCAGACGGCGTTCTGGGCGAGGGGTGTGCATGATGGCCAAGAAACCCACTGGTAAAAACACCTCCGGGCGCGGGCAGCGGGATCTGACGGTGCGGGTCAAGACCGCCAAGGGGCGTAGATCGTCTTCAACCCGCTGGCTGCAGCGGCAATTGAATGACCCGTATGTGAAACGCGCGCAGGCCGAGGGGTATCGTGGGCGCGCGGCTTATAAGATCATGGAACTTGACGACAAGTTTCGCTTTCTGGTGCCCGGCGCGCGGGTGGTCGATCTGGGCTGTGCACCCGGGGGCTGGTGTCAGGTGGCGGTGCCGCGTGTGAACGCTCTTGCTGAGAAAAAGAACAAAGCAGTGGGCACGATCCTTGGCATTGACCTGCAAGAAGTTGATCCCATCCCCGGATGCGAGATTCATGTGCTCGATTTCATGGAAGACGGGGCCGATGACAAGGTGAAGGACTGGCTCGGTGGCAAGGCAGATGTTGTGATGTCTGACATGGCCGCGGCGTCGTCAGGACACAAGCAAACCGACCACTTGCGGATCATCGCGCTTTGCGAAGCGGCCGCGTATCTGGCCTTCGACGTGCTGGATGACGGCGGCACATTCGTGTCCAAGGTTTTGGCCGGCGGTGCGGAGGGCGAGCTTCAAAAGCTCTTGAAACAGCGTTTCACCAAGGTCGCCAACGTCAAACCACCCGCATCCCGCGCGGACAGTTCCGAAAAATTCGTGGTGGCCACAGGGTTTCGCGGTGCGGATTAACCACGCGGATTGAGAGACCCCAAAGCGCGCGACAAAAGCTCCTGTTCGCTCATCTGACGCTCTTGCACGGGCTGTGCCGCTGAAGTGGTATGCTGAGTTGCAATGTTCTCCTGCCGCAAAAGCTCAAAAAGCTTCGCGTGACGCACGAATGTGGGTTCTGCTTGCTCGTTTGACATCACACAGCTCTGCCTCAATCTGTGCGCCCCCGTCAGGGTTGATAGTGTGTTAATGGGGCAGATTTGGCTCGGCCTTGGCGCGATTTCGTGACGCTATAAGGGCGGAATGTGGCAGGGCACGACGCGGTTACATCAGGCATGCTGGCGGAGAGACAGGGATTCGAACCCTGGGTGGGCTTGCACCCACAACGGTTTTCGAGACCGCCCCGTTCGACCACTCCGGCACCTCTCCGCGGGGGTCTGGAGCGTGCGTGTAGTCGGCTTTGCCTAGGCTGGCAAGAGGGGAGTTTTCGCCTCGTGTCAGGTTTTAGATCAGATTGATCGATGTTGCGTTGCGCATGAATACCCAACTTATCTATTGACTTAGAGCAACTCTAATCCGGTATCGAGCGGTTAGGGAGAAATTGCGAAGATGAAAATTGCTGAAGTGTCGAAGCTATGTGGGCTATCCACGCACACAATCCGTTTCTACGATAAATCGGGAATGTTGCCTGAGATCAAGCGCACCGCAGACGGCCACCGTCACTTCACTCCGCGCGAAGTCGAGTGGCTAACCCTTCTCTACTGGCTGCGCGAAACCGGTATGCCGTTAAAGCAGATGAGACGGTTTACTACGCTTGCGAAAGCGGGTGATGCTGAAGTCGCTGAAAGGCGGAAAATCCTTGCTGATCACGCTCAAACGCTCAAGGCAAAGCGTGCAATGCTCGAAAAGTGCGAAAGCGTCCTAACCATTAAAATCGCTAGTTATGGTCTCAAGGACAATGAGGCTTCCCAATGAAATTTGCTTACCTGATTGAACCTCCATTCAACTTTACGAACGTAGCCGGGAATGTCACCGGGTGTGACGTTGAACTTGCCAAATACATATACAAGGAACTTGGCATCGCTGATTTCGAGCCTGTCGAAACAGAGTTTGCAGAGCTTTTGTCAGGGCTTGCCGATGGTCGCTGGCGCATGACGACGGGTCTATTTGGAACGGATGAAAGGCGTGAGCATGCTCTATTCAGTCGTCCCATTTGGGCGCTTCCTGACGGCTTGCTTGTCGAGAAGGGCAATCCGCACACCCTGACTGGCTACAAATCGGTAGCCGAAAATGCACACATTAGATTAGCTGTTATTCGTGATCAGTTTCAGCATCGCTCCGCACTTGAGTTCGGTGTGAGCGAAGACCAGATCGCTATTTTCGAGACCTATACAGAAGCCGCGAAAAGCGTGATAGAGGGCAGTGTCGATGTCCATGCCAGCGTTGCTCGGGCTCATGGTGGTTTTATCGAGCATAACCCGGATTGGAAGTTAGACTTGGTCATTGTTCCTGAAGAAGAAAAGCCACCTGCATTCGGCTCGTTTGCGTTCAGCTTGAACGATAAAGAACTTTTGAGTGAAGTCGATGATGTACTCGCAAGCTTCCTCGGGACTGATGCGCATCGGACGATGGTTGCCGAATTTGGTTTTTAGGCTTCAGAAGTCGATTTGGTGGCGCGCTGAGTAATCTTAAACGAAGGTTGATCTTATCCTAACAAACAGCAGTTAAGTCCTGCGCAGAAGAGCGTGACTTCTGTTCGCCGTGCTTGCTCGGCAACCTTTTTTTAAATATAACTGCCGCCCATTCCGGCATGATCACGCAAGGTTCATTACCTTTGCCCCGAGCGACATTGCAGGGGAGGGGCGAAAGCCATTAGGGTGGCGCAAAGAGTCAAGCTCGTGAGGGTACTTTGAGGGATATACGTATTTTTCGTCCGCTGATCTGGATGACGCTTTTTGGATTTGTGCTGGTGCTCAGCCTGCCAGCGCGCGCGGCAGAACGAGATCGGCTGGAGGCCTTTCTGAAAGTCACAGGGTTTGATGTCGCTTTGGAAAGCATTGGTCTGGCCGCTGGGGATGCGCCGGGGCTTCTGGGCATGCAGGCCAGTGATTTTGGCGCGGATTGGACGCGCACGGCGGATGAGGTGTTTGACACCCAGACCATGCACACCATGGCGATGGATATTCTTGAGGCGGCGCTGAGCGATGATCTTCTGACCCATGCCGCCGCCTTCTATGCATCGCCCTTGGGACAACGGCTGGTGGAGGCGGAGAACGCATCACATATGGCCAATGACGACGTCAAACAGAGCAAAGGCACAGCTCTCGTGGCCGAATGGGTTGCTGACGGGGATGCGCGGGTGGATATCCTGCGCCAACTCAATCAGGCCGTGGATGCCGCCGATAGTGGTGTCCGTGCGGTGCAGGAAATTCAGGTGCGGTTTTACGTGGCCGCTTCGCGATCCGGCATTCTGGATTATGACATTGATGAAGAAACCCTGCGCCGGGTGATCAAGCAAGGTGAAGCGGAGCTGCGCGTCAATTTACAAGTCTCTGCTTTGGCCAATGCCGCCTACACATATCAGGATTTCTCGGAAGAGGATATTCGCGCTTATCTTGAGGCGTTGGAGCATCCTGACATGCAGCTGGTCTATGAGCTGATGAATGCGGTGCAATATGAGATCATGGCCAACCGGTTTGAAATTCTGGCCGGACGAATGGCTGATCTGCACCCCGGACAGGAGTTGTGATGACACGGGTTCTTTCACTGGTGTCCGCTACGGTCTTTGCCCTGCTGGTCACCTCGCCAATGGCCCGCGCGGCGGGCGAGGATATGGCCGCTCTGATCGACGCGCTGCGGATCGATGAAACGGTTGAGATCATGCGCAAGGAAGGACTGCGATATGGGTCCGAGCTTGGAGCGGAAATGCTGCCCGGTGTGAATGCGAAGGCCTGGCAGGATCAGGTGGCGCGGATCTACGACACTGACAAGATGGCACAGGTGGTGACACAAGGGTTTGAAACGGCTCTGGATGGCAAGGAGATCGCCGAGGTCGTTGCTTTCTTCACATCAGAGACCGGGCAGGAGATCATATCGCTTGAACTTTCGGCGCGTGAGGCCTTTCTGAATGAAGATACTGAGATGGCCGCGATGGATGCCTACGAGCGCGCCCGAGATGAGAATTCTTATCTGTTTCAGCAGGTAGAGACACTGATTTCAGACAGTGATTTGGTGGACTACAACGTCATGGGGGCCTTGAATTCCAACCTGATGTTCTACCGTGGGCTGGCTGATGGCGGGGCCTTTGAGATGAGCGAAGAGGATATGCTCGCCGATGTCTGGTCGCAGGAAGGCGACGTCCGCAACGACTCAGAAGGGTGGCTGGGTGCGTTTCTGATCCTGGCTTATCAGCCATTGGGCGATGACGAACTGGAAGCATATGCTGAGTTTTACCGCTCCGAGCAGGGGAAAGTCCTGAACGCGGCCATTTTTGAGGCCTATGACCAGATGTATGAGGAGTTGTCATATCTTCTGGGACGCGCCGTGGCGCAGCAGATGCAGAGCGAGGAGCTGTAACGCGTTTCGAATTTTGCTTGGCAAAATCCGACAGATGCGAGGGGCCAGCCCCTCGCGCTCCCCTGGGTGTTTTTGACAAGAAAGAAGCAGAGACCTAAAGCGCTTCGTCTTTAACCTGAAACATCAGCGAACAGTGAAACGCGTGCAACGATTGAGTGTCACGCTGCGTTTCGTGATTATCTGTGTGTCAGGTTTATCGCGAAACGCTTTAATCAAGCGGATGGGCGCAAGGCGATGGCGGGTTGATTATGCGCACGTTTAAAGGCGCGGCTGAGCGCCTCGGGAGAGCCATAGCCGTAGCGACGCGCAATGGTTTGGACACGCTCACCACGTTCCGCATCCTGACGCGCCAGCACCATGCGCCAGCGGCGTAAATACGCACCAGGCGTTTCCCCCACTTTGGCGCGAAAGAGCTCTGAGAACCGTGACTGCGAAAGGCCTGCATGGCGCGCCAGATCATCGCCCTGCCATTTGCGGCCGGGCTCATCGTGCATCGCGACAATCGCTCGGCTGAGGCGGGGATCAGCCAGACCCGCCAATAGCCCAACATCAGTGACGCCACGTTCAATCGTAAGCCGCAAAAGGCGAATAAGCAGGACCTCTCCCAGACGATCAAGCACAGCGCTGCCGCCGCAGCGTGGTGTTGCGCTTTCGTTTTGCAACGCTTTGAGGATATGGATGACCTCCGGTTCTGCATCAAGGCGCAGGGTGACTTCGGCAGGCAGCGCGCTCAGAAACGGATTGGTGGCACCGCCCCAATCGGCCTGAGCGGCAAAGCTGAGTGTCTCCCCGGTTTCAGCTGCAGTATTGGCCGCGCAAAGCGGGGCAAAGACCACCCGTGTGGGCGTCTGGATTTCAGCATTTTCAAAGATCAGCAGATTGGCTTCGTTCGGGTCTGTCGGAAAAACCCGCAAGTCAAAGTGTTGAATAAGAGCCGAAAGGCGGTCGATTTTGCTCATGTCGGAAAAAAATCATGTTTTTTGGAAAAAATTGATCTCAACGCCATCTATATCCAAGCTGACGATATATTGCAATCAGGAGACCACAGATGTTGATGCCTCGCCAAAAAACCCCCGAACTGTCGCTACCCACACTGGATCATGGCAGTTTTGATCTCGCTTCAGATGGATCTGAGCGCGGCACGGTCGTGTGTTTTTACCGCGGTCTGCATTGTCCGCTTTGCGCCAACTACCTGACCGAGTTGGAAAGGAAGGTTGATGACTTTGCGGAACGGGGTGTTAAGACAATCGCTGTTAGCTCCGATGGCCAAGAGCGCACCCGTGCCATGGCCGACAAGATCGGCGCAAGCAAGCTGCGCTTTGCCTACGATCTGAGCCTGCCCAAGGCCAAGGAATGGGGGCTCTATATCTCCACCTCGCGCGGCAAGACGTCGATTGGCATCGAAGAGCCGGCGCTTTTCTCTGAGCCCGGCCTGTTCATGGTGACACCGGAGCAGTCACTTTACTATGGCTCGGTCCAGACAATGCCTTTCGTGCGCCCGCACTTCTCTGAACTTGTCGGCGCTCTCGATTTTGCCATTGCCAATGAGTACCCGGCGCGTGGCGAATACACGGGCGAGGTCTAGATGCGTCACCAAGGTCGGGCTTTGTGGCCCGATACACCACTCACGGACCCGGGGGGTTCCCCCGGGTTTTCTTTGAAATCAGCCTTGACTTGAGGGGCAAAGACTTGGATAAGCGCGCATCCCGGCGGGGAGACTCGTGCGGGACTTTATTTTTGACGCCCAGAGGGCGCGCTGTTCGAGGCACCAAACGCCGGGTCAGACCGGGGCCACAGAACGCGGAAGCAAGAGGAAAACGCCATGTTTGCGGTTTTGAAAACCGGTGGCAAGCAATACAAGGTCCAGTCGGGCGATATGCTCCGTGTGGAAAAGCTTGCAGCGGATGCCGGTGAGAAAGTTCAATTCAACGAAGTTTTGATGCTGGGTGGTGACAAGCCCGTTGTTGGAGCGCCGTTTGTGGCCGGTGCGGCCGTGCAGGCCGAAGTGGTCGATCAGATCAAGGGCGACAAGGTTATTCACTTTGTCAAACGCCGCCGGAAGCATGGCAGCAAGCGCACCAAAGGCCATCGTCAGCAGTTGACCGTGCTGCGCGTGACCGACATCCTGGAAAAGGGTGGCGACAAGTCGGGCGTGAAGGCGGCAATGGGCGCAGGCTCAGTCGCGGCAGTGGCCGTTGCAGCAGCAGAGGCCAAGAAACCAGCGAAGAAAGCCGAGCCGAAAAAGGCTGAGACGAAGAAAGCTGAGCCCAAGGCAGAGGCCAAAATGGCCGAGCCCAAGAAAGCTGCACCTAAAAAGGCGGCCAAGGTCGAGGCCGATGACCTTAAACAGCTGAGCGGCGTGGGTCCGGCTCTGGAGAAGAAATTGCATGCGGCAGGCGTGACCACGTTTGCCCAGATCGCAGCCTGGGGAGAAGCCGAGATTGCGGAATTTGACGAAAAGCTTTCGTTCAAAGGCCGGATCGAGCGTGAAGGCTGGGTCGCACAAGCCAAGAAATTGGCTAAAGGCTAAGGAGAGACGAGATGGCACATAAGAAAGCAGGCGGTTCATCCAGAAACGGTCGCGATTCAGCGGGCCGCCGCCTTGGCGTGAAGAAATATGGCGGCGAAGCCGTGATCCCAGGCAACATTATCGTGCGTCAGCGCGGCAATAAATTCTGGCCGGGTGAAGGCGTAGGCCAAGGGAAAGATCATACGCTCTTTGCCACCGTGCAGGGTGCTGTGAAGTTCCACAAAGGCCTCAAAGGCCGCACATTTATTTCGGTTCTCCCGATGGCGGAGGCCGCTGAATAAGCCGATCTTCAGGTAAGAAGTTTAGAGGGATCGGCAAACCGCCGGTCCCTTTTTTCTTTTTAACGAAAGAATTCCGGACCGGGTCATAAAAGCGCAAGACTGCGCCCCCATAAGAGGGACAAGGACAATGACCGTAACGGGTAAAGATTTGATTGAATTGGGTTTTGAGGAAGGGCCAGAGCTTGGCCGAGCCATTGAGACGGTCAATGCGCTTGGGCTTGAGGGTCAGGCGTTGACCACTTGGGTTGTCGCCAACAAACCCGCACCGCGGATCAAACTGCAGGAAAACCCGGGGTATCGCTTCAACCTTGAAGCCGAGACCGAGGATGAGGTCGACAACGTCGCCAAAGTGCGCGCGACGATGGATGTCTTGATGCGCACGCCAACGTTGGTGGATGGGGCAGTGATGCCCGATGCCTGTCCGGCAGGGCCGGAGGGCACAATTCCGGTGGGTGGGGTGGCTGTGGCCAGAAACGCCATTCATCCCGGCATGCATTCGGCCGATATCTGTTGTTCGGTCATGGTGACGGAGTTTGCCGATGCCGAGCCGCAGGACATTCTGAACGCCATTCACGAGGCCACGCATTTCGGCCCCGGCGGGCGGCCCAATGGCATGCGCTTTACCATGTCGCCAGAGCTTTATGATGCGTTCCGCGCCAATGCGTTTCTGAACGACAATAAGATCCTGCAGGCCGCACAGGAGCATCTGGGCACGCAAGGCGACGGCAACCATTTTGCCTATGTCGGGCGCTCTGAGGCGAGTGGGGCGACCTGTCTTGTGACCCACCACGGCTCTCGCGGGCCGGGGGCGGGGCTTTACAAGCTCGGGATGCGCTGTGCCGAAGGATATCGCACCAAACTGTCTGAAGGCGTGAAGAAGCAAAACGCCTGGATTCCGGCGGATACAGCCGATGGCGAGGCCTATTGGGAGGCGTTGCAGCTTATCCGCAAATGGACCAAGTCCAACCACAATGCGCTGCATCAGCGGGCCGCGATGATCGCGGGCGCAGACGTGCGCGAACGGTTCTGGAATGAGCACAACTTTGTCTTTCGGAAGGGCGACTTGTTCTATCATGCCAAGGGGGCCACGCCGATTGATCCTGAGATGCTGCCTGATACGAGCGGCACGCAGATCATCCCGATGAACATGGCCGAACCGGTCTTGCTGGTGCGCGGGGCCGTGCATGACGGCAACCTTGGCTTTGCCCCGCATGGGGCAGGGCGGAACATGTCGCGCTCGGCGCATAAGCGGGCTTTGGAAGGCCGCTCTGATCAATCCGTTTTCGATGAGGAAACGGAGGGGCTGGATGTGCGCTTCTACTCGGGAAACGTGGACGTATCCGAGCTGCCCACGGCCTATAAATCCGCTTCTGCGGTGCAGGCGCAGATGAAGCAGTTTGATCTGGCCGACACTGTGGACCGCATCCTGCCTTATGGTTCGATCATGGCCGGGGATTGGGAGCGTGACGCGCCGTGGAAGAAGCGGGCCGCAGCCAAGCGCGCGGCACGGGCGCGGCGGGAGGCGCGGTCATGACGGATGTGATCAGGACAGAGCGGTTGGTGCTGCGTCCCTTATGCGCTGAGGACGCAGCACGTATCACCTCGCTGATAGGCTCTCTTGATGTGTCGCGTTGGCTGACAACAGTGCCCCATCCGTATCACGTTTCTGATGCGGAGGTTTTTCTGAAGGATCACATGGGTTGTCCCGGATGTTACGCAGTGACACTAAGTAAAGATCTGATCGGTATCGTCTCGAGCCGCGAGGAACTGGGCTATTGGTTTGGCCTCGAGTATTGGGGCAATGGCTTGGCAACAGAGGCGGCGCAGGCCTTGGTTGCGGATCACTTTGCCAAAAGCCAACGGACTCTTTTATCCGGATATCATCTTGGAAATCTCGCATCAGCACGCGTTCTTGCGAAACTAGGTTTTGAGGAGACGCACCAAAGTTCCTCTTACGCCCAAGCACTGCGGCAGGACGTTACTGTACAGAAAATGCAACTCACCCACACCGCATGGCAGGCGCTCCGATGAGCGTCGCAGTGGCCTCTTTCCTTGTCTTCGGCGCAAGCCAAGTCGGCACGCCGGGGCCGGCAAATATGGCCTTGCTGGCCACGGGCGCGCGGTTTGGGTTTCGCGCGGCGCTGCCGTTTGTATTTGGCGTGGTGCTGGGCAAGCAGCTCATCATCTGGCCCATCGGGTTTGGCCTGATGGAACTCGCGGAAACGCAGCCATTTCTCTTTGAAACTCTGAAATGGGTCTCGGCGGCCTATATTTGCTGGCTGGCCTGGAAGGTCGCCAATATGCGGCTGGGTCCAGCCGAAGCAGGCAGCCAAGCCCCTGGTTTCATTGCCGGATTGGTGGTGCATCCGCTTAACCCCAAAGCCTGGGCGATGATCGTCACGGGCTTTACCAATTTCGTGAGCCTCGGCACGCCCGCCTTGCAGGCGACAGCTATCATCGCCATCTCATTGATGGCGCTGCAGCTCATTTTGCATCCGCTTTGGTCGCTGGGAGGTGACCGGATTGCCCGCACGGTCGCAGGCACGCCAGCGGAACCTTACTTGATGCGCGGGCTGGCGGTTTTGACCGTGGCATCCGTGCTCTTTGTGCTCTTTGGAGGAGAAGGCGCATGAAACTCGAAGCTGTTCAACACGACACCCTGATCGACGCAGGCCGGTTTGATCTGCGCCCGATCCGGAGTTCGGATGCCGGGCTGATGATCTTTTTCGGCGGTGACAAGCGGGTTGCATGGAACACCACGGATATTCCCCATCCTCTGCCGCCCGGTGCCGCAGAGGCATTTATCGAGCGTGTCATGGATCCGGAGCATCCCGAAGATGTCTGGGTGATGGACGCCACGCGAATGGGTGGGGTCGAGGTCATGGGCGTCATCGGGCTGGAGCGCATGGACCGCGAGCAATCCGAGATCGGTTATTGGGTCGCACCGGCCTATTGGAATTCCGGCGTGGCTTCGACCGCGGTCGAGGCGATTTTGCAGGCCAACCCGCAAAAGGCACGCACGATCTTTGCCAGCGTTTTTCAGGACAATGCCGCCTCTGCTCGGGTGCTGACCAATTGCGGCTTTCAGTATCTGGGTGATGCCGAAAGCTTTTCGGTGGCGCGGAACGCGACGGTGCCCACCTGGACCTATAGCCGGAAGAGCCCCGATGCCTGAGATCTATGCGCAGACCGAGAGGCTGGTTTGGCGTGCCGCCACGCTTGCGGATTTCGACGCCCTGCATGCAATTGCGTCAGAATTTGAGGTGGTGCGCCAGACATCGACCTGGCCATGGCCTGCGGATCGCGATTTTACCGCAAGCCGGTGTCAACCGATGCCCAAGGACGAAGGTCTTGGCGGCGTGGTGACATCCCAAGGCGAGGTGATCGGCATGATGGGCTTGGACCATGGCAAAATGGGCTACATGTTTGCGCCCACCCATTGGGGCAAAGGCTATGCCACCGAGCTGGGGCATGCGGCAATCGATGTGATCTTTGCGCGCTACGACTGGCCCCGGATCGAAGCTTGCGTGTTTGATGACAACCCCGCTTCGGGTCGGGTGCTGGAAAAACTCGGCTTTGCGCGTGTTGGCCCCTGCGAAGGGCCGAGCGCCGCGCGGGGCGGGGTTTTCCCGATCATCAATTACGCCCTGCCGCGACCACAGGCTTGAGCCGCGCGCCGTTTCGCTCTATCGCAAGCCCTGACAGTTACTAGGCAGCCCCAATGAAATTTCTTGATCTCGCCAAGGTATACATCCGCTCCGGATCGGGCGGGAACGGATGCATCAGCTTCCGGCGGGAGAAGTATATCGAATATGGCGGCCCGGACGGGGGCGACGGGGGCGATGGCGGCTCGGTTTGGGTCGAAGCGGTGGATGGGCTTAATACGTTGATTGATTTCCGCTATCAGCAGCATTTCTTTGCCGACAATGGCCGTCCCGGTGCTGGACGACAGCGCACCGGCGCCAATGGCGATGACATTGTGCTGCGCGTGCCGGTGGGCACTGAGATCCTCGACGAGGATCAGGAAACGGTGATTGACGACATCACAGAGGTGGGCCAACGCGTCTGTCTGGCACAAGGCGGCAATGGCGGCTGGGGCAACCTGCGGTTCAAGACCTCCACCAATCAGGCCCCGCGCCGGTCCAACCCCGGTCAGGAGGGCGTCGAGCGCACGATCTGGCTGCGCCTGAAGCTCATTGCCGATGTGGGCCTTTTGGGGCTGCCCAATGCGGGCAAGTCCACCTTTCTTGCCGCCACCTCCAATGCGCGGCCCAAAGTGGCCGATTATCCCTTTACCACGCTGCATCCAAATCTGGGCGTCGTGGGCGTCGACAACACCGAGTTTGTCGTGGCTGATATTCCCGGGCTGATTGATGGCGCGTCAGAGGGCCGGGGGTTGGGCGATCTCTTTCTGGGCCATGTCGAACGCTGTGCGGTACTCTTGCATCTGGTGGATGGGTCCTCCGGCACGCTCATTGAGGACTATCAAACGATTATTCATGAGTTAGAGGCCTATGGCGGTGGGTTGGCGGAGAAGCCGCGCATAACAGTGCTCAACAAGATCGACACGCTGGACGGCGAAGAACGCGACTTTCTCAAAGACGAGCTGGAGGCGGCGGTGGGCGCACCAGTGATGCTGATGTCCGGTGTCTCCAAAGAAGGCGTCACAGAGGTCCTGCGCGCGCTCAGAGCGCAGATTGACACCAAGCGCCTGCGCGAACGGGGCGACATTCAGGAGGCCGGACCATGGCGTCCCTGAGCGCGGCCAAACGGCTGGTCATCAAGATCGGCTCGGCGCTTTTGGTGGATCGCGCCACAGGCGCGTTGCGCGCCGATTGGCTGCGGGCCTTAACAGAGGATGTGGCCATGATCCGCGCGCGCGGCGCGGATGTGATCCTGGTCTCATCGGGTTCCATAGCGCTCGGACGAGGTGTTCTGAACCTGCCCGAAAAGGATTTGACGCTGGAACAATCGCAAGCGGCCGCAGCCGTGGGCCAAATCCAACTAGCCCGCGCCTATGCCGAAGCGCTGGCGGCGCATAATATCACGACGGCACAGGTTCTGGTTACTCTGGAAGACAGCGCAGACCGTCGGCGCTATCTCAATTCCCGCGCCACGCTGGAACAGCTTCTTTCCTTAGGTGTGGTGCCTATTGTGAATGAGAATGACACAGTCGCTACTGATGAAATCCGCTATGGCGACAATGATCGGCTGGCCGCACAGGTAGCGGTTACCGCTGGGGCGGATCAGCTTGTCCTGCTGAGCGATGTGGACGGGTTTTATTCCGGACAGCCGGGCAAAGATCCGGACGCGAAGCGTTTTGATGTCATTTCGGAAATCACACCTGACATAGAGGCCATGGCTGGTGAGGCGGGATCGGGCCTCTCGAAAGGCGGAATGAAAACCAAACTTCTGGCCGCCCGAACCGCCACGGCGGCGGGCTGTGTGATGGCGATCACCCAAGGCAGCGTGCTCAATCCCATTCGGGCGCTGGAAAATGGCGCGCCTGCGACCTGGTTCACCGCGCAGGGCGACCCGCAGCAAAAGCGCAAGCAGTGGATTGCGGCGATGAAGCCCAAGGGTTGTGTGACCGTCGATGCTGGCGCAGCCAAAGCCTTGCGCAAAGGGTCAAGTCTTTTGGTGGCTGGCGTTACAGAAATTTCCGGTCGATTTGGCCGGGGTGATGCCGTCGATGTTGTCAGTGTCGACGGCACCAGCCTGGGTCAGGGGCTGACACGCTATGACCATGCCGACGCGGATCGTATAAAGGGCTTGCGCAGTGATGCGTTGGAGCCGGTTCTGGGTTATCCGCCACGAGGCCCGCTCATTCACCGCGATGATATGGCCATTTAGGCCTAGCGCGTGTAAATTTGGTCTGAACGACAAAGAGTACTGCCATGAAAGACCTCGACAATATTCCCGCCCTGATGGACGAGATCGGCGCGCGTGCCAAGGCCGCTGCACGGGACCTGGCTGTGGCGCCGGCCGAAGTCAAGCAACAGGCTTTGGGGTTGGCGGCCGATGCTGTTTGGGCCGCGCGCGCGGACATCATTGCCGCCAACGTGCAGGATCTCGACTTCGGTCGCGAAAAAGGGCTGTCAGACGCGATGATGGACCGCCTTATGCTCGACGAGGCACGCATTAAGGCCATTTGCGACGGGCTGCGCGCTGTAGCGGTGCAGGATGATCCGGTGGGAGAGGTCATGGCGGAATGGGATCGCCCCAATGGTCTGCATATCAAGCGTGTGCGCACACCATTGGGCGTCATTGGCGTGATTTATGAAAGCCGCCCCAACGTGACGGCGGATGCGGGCGCGCTTTGTCTGAAATCGGGCAATGCGGTGATCTTGCGCGGTGGCTCGGAAAGCTTTCATTCTTCGGGGGCAATTCATGCCTGTCTGGTAGAGGGCTTGAAGGCAGCGGGCCTGCCGGAAGATGCGATTCAGCTTGTGCCCACACGCGACCGCGCGGCGGTGCAGGCGATGCTGACCATGACCGACACAATAGATGTGATTGTCCCGCGTGGCGGCAAGGGGCTTGTGGGGCTGGTGCAACGAGAGGCGCGTGTGCCAGTTTTTGCCCATCTTGAAGGCATCGTGCACATTTATATCGACAAACACGCCGACCCGGAAAAAGCGCTCAAGGTTGTGATCAACGCCAAGACACGACGCACTGGAATCTGCGGTGCGGCCGAATGCCTTTTGGTGCATGAGGATGTGGTCGACTCGATCGGACAGGGCGTTATGCGCGCGCTGATGGAGAAGGGTGTGGAGCTACGCGCGGATGCGAGCTTGCAGAATGTTGAGGGGACCAAACCCGCTTCAGAGGAAGATTGGGGCTTTGAGTTTCTGGCCATGATCATGGCGGCAAAGCGCGTTAAAAATGTTGATGAAGCCATTGATCATATACAGAAATATGGCTCCAATCATACGGATTGCATCATCACCGAGGACGACCCGACAGCCGAGACGTTCTTTGCCCGTCTCGACAGCGCGATTTTGATGCTCAACGCCTCAACCCAGTTTGCCGATGGTGGCGAGTTTGGCATGGGTGCTGAGATCGGGATTGCCACCGGTAAGATGCATGCCCGCGGACCTGTCGGCGCCGCGCAGCTCACCAGTTTCAAATACCTTGTGACGGGGGATGGTGCGACGCGGGCGTGATGCGGATTTCAGCCAGGTTCGCACTGATCTGAGTTGAACAGGCCATGCCAATTCCAGGCAGCAGATCGGGAAGAATTGCAAACTGAACCGCAGCCGGGGTCAGCGAATGAGCCAAATTCACGTCATTGAGCAATTTCCACAACTCAGGATCAGGCTTCAACCGGTCGCTTTGCGCACTGACAACCCATGTGCCGTTTTGCTCCGAGATGCTGATCTGACCACCAAAGGGAACGGCCTGTTCTGCACATAGAATGGCCAGCAAAATCGCGCGCACCTGGCTGCGAGGATGCACCCCTTGGGGAAAGGCACTGATCTGTAATCGGCCATCAATCTGCAAGTCTTGTAGAATTGCATTAACCTCTTCTGCGCCGGTCATTTGATCCTCGGATGCCATGCCAAAAGCTAGCCGGAAAAACCGGATGCGGGCGTTGGCATACGCTACGCTTTGCGAGATAAGCGACAGCTCCGGGGATTGAAGCACATTGGAAAGCTGCATCAATTCAAGACCATTGTTCACCGCGCCCAACGGGCTGATTAGGTCGTGGCAAATGCGCGAACCTATCATCGTTGCCAGGCTGCTGGAATTATGCGACACGTCTTGGTCTCCTCCGCACGGGCCGATCCTTTATGACTGACCTGAACTCTATTCTGGAACCCGGCATGCTGGTGCAGCACCCACAGAAACCGGACTGGGGCATCGGCCAGGTCCAGTCTAATGCAGGCGGCAAGATCACAGTTAATTTTCCCGATGCTGGAAAGGTTGTCATTGATGGGACTCGAGTTGCTCTGCTGCCGATCATCGAACCATAAGGTTGGTTAGAAAAGGATTAATACCCGTTAAAAGTGTTAGTCAAGCCATGATTCTCGTTAATAGTGTTTTGTACTGCTGGTTATCTGGCAAGGTTGCAGCCCAAACCGGAATGCCAGTAAAAACAGCCAAAAGGAGCGTGTCCCCCGATGCTGTCTGATGCAGCGCAGTTTACTGTCCGGCTTGCCGAAAACGAGGCCGACCTGCATGCGGCGCAACGCCTGCGGTATGAAGTGTTCGTGGATGAGCTCGGCGCGGACGGCGCGCTCGTCGATCATGATGCGCGGTTGGAACGGGACCGGTTTGATCCGTTCTTTGACCATCTGCTGCTGGAAGACGGCACACGCGGCGGTGAAATCGTCGGTGTTTATCGGCTTTTGCGCGATGATCAGGCGGCGCAAGCGGGTCAGTATTACTCCGAAGATGAATATGATCTGAGCGTCCTCAAACAGTCAGGCCGAAGATGCATGGAGCTTGGTCGATCCTGTCTGGCGCGCGATTATCGTGGTGGTGCGGCGATGTATCACCTGTGGAATGGGTTGGCGCGCTACGTGGCCGACCACAAGATCGAGATCCTGTTTGGCGTGGCCAGTTTTCATGGCACTGATCCAGGCGCGCTGGCGCATCCTTTGTCTCTTCTGCACCATCGGCACCTTGCACCAAAAGACCTTTGCGTCCGAGCATTGGATCATGCCTATCAAAACATGAATCTGTTGCCCGAAGCCCAGATTGACCGCCGGGCAGCCATGCTTGAGGTTCCTTCCCTGATCAAAGCCTATCTGCGGCTGGGTGGATATGTGGGCGAAGGGGCTTTTGTGGATAAGACGTTTAACACGACAGATGTCTGCTTGATTATGGACACTCAGAAACTGAGCGATAGGCAGAAAAACATTTATTCAAAGGGCGTTGTTGCATGAGCTTCACCTGGGATGGTGGGGAGACTCCAAAGCCGGGTCATATCGGGCTTTCGGGATGGATGAGAGCGGTGTTGCGCGGTCTCAGCCTAGCGGCTGTGCTTTTGATCGGCGTTGTTTTGACACTTATCCTGCGCCCCGTCGAGGTACGATTTTGGAAGATGCTCCGCCCGTTGACCGCACCAATCACGCAAATAGTATGCCGCCTCGGGTTGACGATTGTTGGATTGGGCTACCACGTCGAAGGGCGGCCCATGCGTGACGGTGGGGCCGTTGTGGCCAATCATTCCTCCTGGCTTGATATTCTGGCGCTCAATTCCGGGCAACAAATTGCATTTGTGTCCAAGGCCGAAGTGGCCAGCTGGCCGGTGATCGGATGGCTTTCGCGGTTGGCTGGCACAGTGTTCATCCAGCGCAACCGGCAAGAGGCCTTGGCTCAGGCCGCCTTGTTTCGTTCCCGTATGGAGGGGGGCAAAAACTTCTCTTCTTCCCGGAAGGCACGTCCACGGATGGAATGCGGGTTTTATCATTCAAATCAACGCTCTTTGAGGCGTTCTTTGCTGATGGTCTGCGAGATGTATCACATATTCAGCCTGTCACTGTGATTTACGACGCACCAGAGACCGAGAGGGATCCGCGTTTCTATGGCTGGTGGGGGGATATGGATCTTGGTCCACACGCGCTTCAGGTTTTGGCTCAAAGACGACAAGGGCAGGTGCACGTGGTCTACCATCCGCCCTTACCTGTGGCGGCGTGTGAAGGACGCAAAGATCTGGCGGCACGTCTTGAGGCGCAGGTTCGTTCCGGGATGCCTGAAGGGCGGCAATTGGATCGATAGAGTGGCGGCTCAGGACATGGTTGCAATCAGCGCTGCAAGGGCTTCAGTGGGGTCGTCCTGTCGCCAGATTTCATCGCCCACACCGAAAAAGTCCGTCATCGTTGTCAGGGCTTGAACCGTGCTCGGATCAAGCGCGCCCTCTGCCACAACAGGAATTTCGATCATCTCTGACCACCACCTAAAAAGGTCAAGATCAGCCTGAGAGCCATCGCCAAGAGCCGAGACACCGGCCGGACCAAAGCTGACATAGTCAGTGCCGGATTCCGCGGCGTTCATGCCTTCATGCCGCGACGCGCCACAAAACGCGCCGACAATGGCGTCCGGCCCAAGAGCTTTGCGCGCTTTACGCACCGAGCGCGCACCATCCGTGAGATGCACGCCGTCAAGCCCCAACCGGTCGGCAAGTACAAAATGCGTGTCGATCACCAGGGCAACATCGCGCGCGGTGGTCACCTCACGACAGGCGTCTGCGGCGCGGCAGAGCGTGTTTTCGTCATGACTCGACAGTGCCAGACGCACGCAGGCCGCCTCATGCGCATCCAGGACCTGCGCCAATTGCGCAGGAAACCGGCTAAGCTCTATTTCCGACGGTGTGATAAGGTAAAGGCGCGGCGGCTCTGTGTCGGCCATGTTTTGCTCTTTCTGCGGGTCGTTGCGCTGCTATAGCTGGAATATGGCCTGGCTGTCCACGTTGGGATGCCTCCGGCGGGGATATTTGTGGCAAAAAGAAAGGCTTGGGGGTTTTCAGGCTTACGCCTCTGGCCTAAAGCGGGCGCAAGGAGGACGGATCATGCCAGATGCTCAGGCTCAGCCCAGTTTCGTGTTGGTGCGACCGCAAATGGGCGAGAACATCGGCGCAGCGGCGCGGGCCATGTGGAACTTCGGACTTGATCGGATGGTGGTGGTGGCACCCCGCGACGGGTGGCCCAATCCGGCGGCGGATGCCATGGCCAGTGGCGCCGGGCGGCTCTTGGATGAGGCGCGGCTGGTACGGGATTTGCCCGAAGCGGTGGCCGGCGATCATTTTGTGATGGCCACCACAGCACGGGTGCGAGACCTGACGAAACCGGTGCTTAGCCCCGAGGAAGCCATGCGTCAGGCGGCAGAGCGCGTGGCGCGCGGCGAACGGGTTTCGGTTCTGTTTGGGCCGGAGCGTGCCGGGCTAGAGAATGACGACATTGCCCGGGCCAATGCGATCATCAACGTGCCGGTGAACCCGGAGTTTCCCAGTCTCAACCTTGCGCAATGTGTGCTGCTCTGCGGCTATGAGTGGCAACGGGCAACACAGAACATCACTCCGGAACGGGTAGATATGGCAGGCACGGTATGGGCCTCGCAGGAAGAGGTCGAGGCGCTCTCAGGCCGCTACGAAGAGCGTTTGGGGCAGGCGGGATTTTTCTTTCCGGATGAGAAAGCTCAAAGCATGAAGACCAACCTGCGCAACATGTGGAGCCGGATGGCATTGACCCGGGCCGATGTGCAGATGCTGCACGGTGTGCTGCGGCAAATGGTGCGCTGGAAGGAGCGCGGTTGAAGGCGGCCTGAGCCGAGGCTAGGTTGCGGGGAAAGATCAGGGAAGGGGCCATGAGCGACAAGCGCAGCATCTTTGAAGACGTGGGCGAGGGTGCCGCACAGCCATCTGCACCTAAGGGCGGTATGATCGATGCCGGAAAACGCGGTGCGCGCGGCGCGGTGCGGCTATGGCTCATGGTGCTCTTCGCTCTGGTTGTTGTGATGATCGCCGTGGGCGGGCTCACCCGGCTCACCGACAGCGGGCTGAGCATCACAGAGTGGAAACCCGTGACTGGGGCTTTGCCGCCGATGGATACGGCAACCTGGGAGGGGGAGTTCGAGAAATACCGCGCGATCCCGGAATACCAGCTGCAGAACAAGGGCATGAGCCTTGAGGAGTTCAAGGTCATCTACTGGTGGGAATGGGGCCATCGCCAACTTGGCCGCGTCATCGGACTTGTGTGGGCTGTTGGTTTCCTTGGTTTCCTCGCTCTCCGGAAAATCCCACCCGGCTGGACCGGGCGGCTTTTGCTCTTGGGGGCTTTGGGGGGCGCGCAAGGGGCGATTGGCTGGTGGATGGTGAGCTCCGGTTTGCGCGGCCAGATGCTTGATGTAGCATCCTACCGGCTGGCCGTACATCTGGGGTTGGCTTTTGTCATTCTGGGGTTCATCGCCTGGTATGTCATGTTGCTGGGGCGCGAAGAACGCGAGTTGATGCAGGCCCGGCGCGGACGCGAAGCCAAGCTCTTTGGGCTGTCCACAGGATGGCTTCATTTTGCCTTCCTTCAAATCCTTATCGGCGCTCTGGTGGCCGGCATTGATGCCGGGCGCAGCTATACCGACTGGCCGCTGATGGCCGGTGGCCTTCTGCCGCCGGATTTTTGGATGGCGGATCTGGGTTTGCGCAATTTCTTTGAGAACCCCGGATTGGTGCAATTCATTCACCGTGTGACAGGGTATGTGCTTTTGGGCTTTGCCGTCATGGTCTGGCTCAAGGGGCGTAAATCTGCGCATGTCGCCACGCGTGCGGCTTTCACGGCGGCATTCCTGGCGCTGCTGGCGCAGATCGTTCTGGGCATTGTCACAGTGCTCTATGTGGCCGCTTGGCAGGTGGCGATCGTGCATCAATTCGTGGCCGTGGTGCTTTGGGTCCTGATCCTGCGCGCACGGTTTCTTAGTCAATATCCGATAGCGCAGTCTGTGCGAGGGTAACGATTTCTACCAAGGTAATGAGGGTCACAGTGACGGCTTATGATGAGTTAATGGCGTTTGAACGTGAAAATCAGGCGCTGGCCCGGGTCGCCGGCCGGTTGAGCTGGGATCAGGAAACCGTGATGCCACGCGGGGCGGCTGGGCAGCGCGCCGAGGAGGCAGGCGCGATGGAGGCGATGCTGCATGCCCGGCGTACCGATCCACGGGTTGGCGCATGGTTGGAGGCGGCCAAACCGGAAAATGAGCTGGCGGTCGCACAACTTCGGCATATCAGGCGCAGCTACACGCGTGCGGTCAAAGTGCCTGCCGATCTGGCCGCCGCACTGGCGCGCCTGACTTCCAGGTCACAGGGCATCTGGGCCGATGCGCGCGCTTCCGAGGATGTGGCCGCGTTTTTGCCCACGCTTGAAGAGGTGGTTTCGCTCAAAAAGCAAGAGGCTCAAGCGCTGGCCGAGGGCGGAGATGTCTATGACGCGCTCATAGATGATTTTGAACAGGACATGACGGCCGCTGAATTGGCAGAGATGTTTGACGAAATGCGCCCCAGGTTGGTGTATTTGCGCGCAGCGGCCCTGGCGCAACCAGCCTCCCCCGAACTGACCGGCAAGTTTGATGAAACGATACAGGTCGCATTGAGTCGTGAGGTGGCGCAAGTCTTTGGCTATGACCTCAGCCGCGGTCGCATCGACAAGGCGGTCCATCCGTTTTCCAGCGGCTCTGGCGAGGATGTGCGCATTACCATGCGCACCGCAGAGGATGACCCCTTCAACTGTATCTATTCGACAATCCATGAGGTTGGGCATGCCTGCTACGAGCAGGGCATTGATCCGGCGTATCATCTAACGCCGGTTGGGCAGGGCGTGTCGATGGGCGTGCACGAAAGCCAAAGCCGGATTTACGAGAACCAACTTGGGCGAAGCCGTGCCTTTTGCGGGTATCTCTATGGCCGGATGCGGGACGCGTTTGGTGATTTTGGCGTCGCGGATGAGGACATGTTCTATTGCATCGTGAACCGCGTGCATCGCGGTTACATCCGTACGGAAGCTGACGAAGTGCAGTATAACCTGCATGTCATGCTGCGCTTTCATCTCGAACGCGCGATGATGTCGGGCGACCTGCAGGTCCGCGATCTGGAAGCGGCCTGGAACGATCGGTTTGAGGCCGATTTTGGATATGCCGTGGATCGACCGTCAAATGGGGTCTTGCAAGACGTCCATTGGTCGGTAGGGCTCTTTGGGTATTTCCCGACCTATAGCCTTGGCAATGTCTATGCCGGATGTCTGTTTGAAGCGTTGCAGGCGGCTGTGCCTGAATTGGAGGTGCAGCTGGCGCAGGGGAACCTGAAAAACGCCACAGACTGGCTGCGCCGCCATGTGCAATGCCACGGCGGGCTCTATACCCCGCGTGATGTGATTGCCAAAGCGTGTGGCAGTGCCCCCTCAGCTGCACCACTCCTGCGCTATTTGGACGAAAAGTTCAGTGCTTTGGCCGCTGCGTGAGGTGGCTGAATTTTTTCTACCTTGCGCTTTTTGATGCATTGGCCGGGATTGCGAGTTTTGATGTAGCTGTTCCAGGGCGTCAATATTTCGCTAGGAAAATATAACCTGCGAAACACGCAACAAGAACAACGTCAACCAACGCGGAAAACCAAAGTTGCGCGCCAAGCTACCTCTCCAAACATTGATTGCGTCAACTCATCCAACGTAACAACGCCTGAGATCATGGTGCATGTCAGCACCCCGAGATGCGCATGATCCATTTGGTGTGCGTATCAACCCGAACCAACGTGCGCGTCTCCAGACGGATCAAAGCACAACTCTGTTCTCAATAAATGCCAGAATTTCTCGGGAATACATAAAACAAGCATCACGGGCGTATGGTCAACGCAATCGGTTCGCTATGCGCAAAAACCCATTGGCCATCAGACTATCAGGTCAAGTGTTCGTTGAACCTGTTGTATCCGGCGGTTTAAATCCGGCACTTGACCGAGTGGTAAACCCGCTTGCGCCTCACAAGGCCCCTTTCCATTCCCGTCAACCCATGCAATAGGGAACCGCCAAACGAGCTGTGCCAAGGAGATACGCCATGGAGATTCGTGAGGCCCTCACTTTTGATGATGTTCTGCTGGTGCCGGCCAAGTCGAGCGTGTTGCCCAACACCGCCGATACGCGCACGCGCGTGACCCGGTCAATTGACCTCAATATCCCGCTTTTGAGCTCTGCGATGGACACTGTGACCGAAGGGCGGATGGCAATTTCCATGGCGCAGGCTGGGGGGATGGGCGTCATTCACCGAAACCTCACGGTCGAAGAACAATCTCGCGAAGTCCGGCGGGTGAAGCGGTTTGAGAGCGGAATTGTCTACAACCCTGTAACACTCACGCCCAATCAAACGCTGGCGGATGCCAAGGCTTTGATTGAACGCTATAATTTTACCGGCTTTCCAGTTGTCGACGAAGAAGGGCGCGTCGTGGGGATTGTGACCAACCGCGACATGCGCTTTGCAACCTCTGAGGACACGCCGGTTCATGTGATGATGACGTCGAACGACCTTGCCGTGCTGATGGAGCCTGCCGATCTGGAAGAAGCCAAAAGCATGATGAAGGCGCGCCGTATCGAAAAGCTTTTGGTGACCGACGGGCAGGGTAAGCTGACCGGGCTATTGACGCTCAAGGACACCGAGCAGGCGGTTCTCAACCCATCGGCGTGCAAGGACAAGTTGGGCCGTTTGCGGGTCGCGGCGGCCTCGACCGTGGGGGACGCCGGGTTTGAACGCTCTGAGGCGCTGGTAGATGCGGGCGTCGACATGATCGTGATCGACACAGCACACGGTCATTCCGAAGGCGTGGCGGCCGCCGTGGAGCGGGCGAAGATGCTGAGCAACGAAGTCCAGATCGTGGCTGGCAATGTGGCAACGGGCGAAGCCACAAAAGCGCTGATCGGGGCCGGGGCGGATGCCGTCAAGGTTGGCATAGGTCCCGGCAGTATTTGCACCACGCGTATGGTGGCCGGCGTTGGCGTGCCGCAGCTCACCGCGATTTTGGATTGTGCCGAAGCTGCTGGTGATACACCAGTGATTGCCGATGGCGGCATCAAGTTTTCCGGTGATTTTGCCAAAGCGATTGCGGCCGGGGCGTCTTGCGCCATGGTTGGGTCCATGCTGGCAGGAACTGATGAAAGCCCTGGTGAGGTGATCCTCTATCAGGGGCGTAGTTTCAAGGCGTATCGCGGCATGGGCTCTTTGGGGGCAATGGCACGCGGGTCTGCGGATCGGTATTTCCAAAAAGATGCGGCCAGCGACAAACTTGTGCCGGAAGGCATCGAAGGCCAAGTGCCGTACAAGGGCGCATCTGGGACGGTCATTCACCAGCTGGTTGGCGGGCTTCGGGCCGCGATGGGCTATACCGGATGTGCGACGGTAGAAGAGATGCGCCGTGACTGCAAATTCGTGCGGATTACAGGCGCGGGGTTGAAGGAAAGTCATGTGCACGACGTTCAGATCACTCGCGAAGCACCGAATTACCGCGTTGGGTAAATCGCGTTTTGTCAGCGTGTTACCGCATTTTGTTGAGGTAACATCGTGACTCCGGCTGCGCGCGTGCAGGCCGCGATAGAAGTACTCGACCACATAAATGAATGCACTCCTGCCGAAAAGGCGCTGACCACATGGGCGCGCGGGGCGCGCTATGCGGGATCCGGGGATCGAGCTGCGGTGCGCGATCATGTATTTCAGGCCCTGCGCTGTCGGCGCAGTTATGCAGCACTGGGCGGTGGCACTGATGGTCGTGCGCTATTGCGCGGGGCTTTGATTGAGGCCGGTGTTGCGCCTGAAACGGTCTTCACTGGCGAACGCCACGCGCCTGCGGTGTTGGACGATGCAGAGCTGATGCAAGGACGCGTGCCCGAGGTTGGCGCGGAGCAAGCGGACCTGCCGGATTGGCTTTGGGACAGGTTTGAAAGCGCGTTTGGGTCTAGCGAGGCCATGCGCAGCGCGCAGGTGCTGCGCCAGCGCGCGCCGGTCACATTGAGGGTGAATGCGGGTTTGAGCAACGTCTCGCAAGCTATTGAAATACTGAATGAAGATGGTGTCGCAGTGACCAGGATTTCACAATGCGACACCGCGCTCATCGTCGCGGAGGGTGCACGGCGCGTGGCCGGATCGCGTGCGTATCGAGAGGGTCATGTCGAACTGCAGGATGCCAGCAGTCAGGCAGCCATGGCCGCTCTGGATATTGCGCCGGGTGCAAGGGTTTTGGATTACTGTGCGGGTGGCGGTGGCAAGACACTCGCCCTGGCGGCGCGTGTAGATGCGACGTGGTTTGCGCATGACGCGAATTTCACCAGGATGAAGGACCTGCCAGATCGCGCGCACCGCGCCGGTATACAGGTCACATGTCTGGACTCGGACGCCATCACAACTGCCGCACCTTTTGATTTGGTCCTATGTGATGCGCCGTGCTCTGGAAGTGGCACGTGGCGGCGCGCCCCAGAGGCCAAGTGGCGCCTGACCCCTGAGCGGCTTGAAGAGCTGCGCGCAACTCAGTTGACCATACTTGAGAACGCCGAACAGCATGTCGCGCCGGGCGGGCAACTGGTTTATGCGACCTGTTCGATCTTGCTTGCGGAAAATGATCGCCAGGTGGCCGAGTTCCTGTCCCGTCATTCCGCCTGGACACTGACCAAACAGATGTCCTGGCCTGTGACAGAAGAGGGAGATGGGTTCTTCCTGGCGTGCTTGACCAAGGCGGGTTAACAGCTCTGACTTTCACACAATACAACCTTGACGTGTATTTCTCGCTACGATTAATCTGACTTTAAAACTTGCGCCCCAAACACGTGGGTGAGTCTTATCAGCGGGGATGCGGTTTTGGCAGACACGACAGGACATATTTCCACCTCAACCACGAGATCAACGCGTCTTACGCCACGGACCCGAGTGGCCTTTGTCATCGCAATTGGGTGTTTCCTGGCGTCCTATTTCGTGCCGGCGTTCCCGTCCTTGGTGCTGTTGCTGGTGTCGATCCTGCTTTTGTTGGCGACTGGATGGATCCTGGTGTTGAACATGCTGAGCCACAGGGCGGGTTCGCATATGATCCGGAGCGCCGAACAGGTGTTTGCCGAAGACACCGTCGCCAGTTTTGTGACTGGCGTGAAGGGCGACATCCGCTACGTCAACCGGGCCGCCGAGCAGCTCTTTGAAGGGCAGGAGTTTCGCACACTGGCCGGTGTTTTGCAAAGCAGCATCGCCAATCCCGGCCCGGTCCTGTTCCGCCTGGAGTCGCGCGCGGTGGCGCGCGGCGCTGCACATGAAGACGTCGTGACCCGCGCGGGACATATTCGGATTTCAGTGCATCGCGGGCGGGATGATCACTATATTTGGCGCATTGAAAAGTTGGAAGAACGCCATGCGAATGAAGCTGATCCGATGCCGTTGCCGATGATGACGGTTGGGCGCAACGGCGCAGTTTTATACATGAACACCGCAGCGCGGGACCTGATTGGCGAGCGCGCACGCACGCTTGACCGGGTGTTTCCCAAACTTCCGCTGCGCTCGGGGCAGATTAACACGATCAACAGTAGCGAAGGGGCCGTGTCATGCCTTGTGGTTGAGCTTGAAGGCGCGACCGGACGGCGCGAGGTGTTTCTGTTGCCGGGTATCGCTCCGACCGAACGTCAGCCGGATGGTTGGGCGTTTTTTGATGAACTGCCGGTGCCACTTCTGAAACTGGCGCGCACCGGTGAAATCCATCTCTCGAACCGCCCTGCACGAGATCTTTTGGGTGTCGAAGGATGCTCGGGTAAGATCATGAGTGATCTGATGGAGGGATTGGGTCGGTCGATCCCGGACTGGCTCGAAGATGCAGCCGCCGGGCGTGGCGGCGTGCATTCAGAGTTTTTGCGTGTCAAACGCGAAGATCGCGAGGTGTTTCTGCAGGTGACGTTGAACCGTGCCACCGAGGCGGGTGAAACCGTTTTGATCGCGGTACTCAGCGACGCGACCAAGCTAAAATCGCTTGAGGCGCAGTTCGTGCAGAGCCAAAAGATGCAGGCAATTGGTCAATTGGCAGGTGGTGTGGCGCATGACTTCAATAACCTTCTGACCGCGATTACAGGTCATTGTGATCTTTTGCTGTTGCGTCATGATCAGGGCGATCCAAACTTTGCCGATCTTGTCCAGATCAACCAAAATGCCAATCGTGCTGCGGCCCTGGTCAGTCAGCTTTTGGCCTATTCGCGCAAACAGACGCTGCGCCCTGAGGTGATGGATTTGCGCGATATGCTGTCGGACCTGACGCATCTGCTCAACCGGCTGGTGGGAGAAAAGGTCACCCTATCGCTGACCCACGACCCGACCTTGTCTTCGATCCGAGCTGACAAACGACAGTTGGAACAGGTGTTGATGAACCTTGTGGTGAATGCGCGGGACGCCATGCCGGAGGGAGGTGACATTCGGGTGCGCACCGAGAACATCACACTTGACGATCCGCTCTGGCGGGACCGCGCGATAGTGGCACCGGGGCGCTATGTGCGGGTCAGTGTAGAAGACGGTGGGGTGGGCATACCGGCGGATAAAATTCAAAAAGTGTTTGAGCCGTTTTACACCACCAAGCGCACCGGCGAGGGCACGGGGCTTGGCCTCTCAACGGCTTACGGCATCGTGAAACAGACCGGCGGGTTTATCTTTGTCGACAGCATTTTGGGCGAGGGCACCGTGTTCCAGTTGTTGTTCCCGGCGCATGATCCGGTCGCTGTAACCGAGAAAATCAAAGCCGAAGAAATTGCACATAATCGTCCTGTCGAAGGCGTGGTTCTGTTGGTTGAAGACGAAGCTCCGGTGCGCGCCTTTGCCAGCCGGGCATTGCAGATGCGGGGTTTGACGGTGCTGGAGGCGGATTCGGCCGAAGCAGCGCTTGAGCTTCTGGAGGACACTACGCTGAACGTGGACGTTTTCGTCTCGGACGTTGTCATGCCGGGCATTGACGGGCCAAGCTGGGTCATCCGCGCGCTGCAATCCCGACCTGAAACGCAGGTTGTGTTCATGTCGGGATATGCCGCCGAAACCTTTGGCGAAATCCAGGCGCGTATTCCGAATTCGCTCTTCCTGCCAAAGCCGTTTTCCCTGACCGATCTCACCGACATTGTCCAGCGTCAGATGCTGCGCGCCAAATCGGTTCCGGCAGAGTGATCTATTATTGGTGCGCAGGGGCTTCGCCATGGGCCAGCGGCGTGTAGGCCCCATCGGACCCGATGCTTTCGTAGAGGGCAAACTCAGTCTCACATTTGCGTCTAAGCCGGGTTTCCACATCTGCGCTGAGGCGAAGCTCCAGCGAAGGTGACTGATTGAGCTTCCTCGTAGAGACATCTGTCTTCAAACGACTTTTCAGGAAATCTGCCAATCCTTTCTGATCCTCATATCGAAACAGATGCGTGACCGCCGTGCCGTTTTTCTGCGGCTCCAGGAACTTCGCTTGTGAGCCGACATTGGCAAAGGGTGGCCGGTTCCCCTTCATATAAGCCAGCACAAAGTCATCAAAGCTAAGGTCGTGCGTAGACGTTCGCGCACCTTCCTTACCGGAGCGGCGACGATACCGGTACCAGCTTCCCAGCCAGTCAATCGGTTCACGCATGACCGCGAGAATGTCGAATCCCTCACCACAGAATTTTTCCAAAGCGGGGCGAAAGAAGCGGTTATAGCGGAACACCGGCGCGTGTTTGAGTTCGGGCGGATCTCGCAGAACAAGCGATGCGCGACCTCCCAACGCGTCCTGATACGCGGTGGTGCCGGTCTTGGGCACAGACAGAAAAACGAGCTTTTCCTTAGCAAACACAAGCATATTTGGGGGTGACCTCGTTTTTGACTGCTGTTCACCACTCTTTAACGCATCCACGCAAAAATCAAATACGAACAATTTTCTTGAAATGTTCTCCTTTTGTCTCCATAAGCTTTGAGAACAAGAGGTGAACGAAAGCAGTAATGGACGCGCCAAGCGGCCTATGAAATAAGGAAGGCGACAGGTATGGCAACAGCAGAACTTTTGGACATGGATCCCAAGAAAAACACCGACCGGCAAAAGGCGCTCGACAGCGCATTGGCACAGATTGAGCGCCAGTTTGGCAAAGGCTCGATCATGAAAATGGGGTCCGACAACCCCGTTCAAGAGGTCGAGGCGACATCTACCGGTTCTTTGGGCCTTGATATTGCGCTTGGCATCGGTGGCGTGCCCAAAGGGCGCATCGTTGAAATTTACGGGCCTGAAAGTTCGGGCAAGACAACGCTCACGCTGCATTGCGTGGCAGAAGAGCAGAAAAAGGGCGGTGTTTGCGCCTTTGTTGACGCCGAGCATGCGTTAGACCCGATTTATGCCCGTAAACTGGGGGTTGATCTGGATGAACTGTTGATCTCGCAGCCCGACACAGGCGAGCAAAGTCTTGAGATTGTTGACACATTGGTGCGCTCTGGTGCGGTTAGTATGATTGTGGTGGATTCCGTTGCGGCCCTCACGCCTAAGTCTGAGCTCGAAGGCGACATGGGCGACAGCAGCGTGGGTGTGCATGCCCGCCTGATGAGCCAGGCGATGCGCAAGCTGACTGGCTCGATCAGCCGTTCAAAATGCACCGTAATCTTCATCAACCAGATCCGCATGAAAATCGGTGTCATGTTTGGTAGCCCAGAGACAACGACCGGCGGCAACGCTTTGAAATTCTACAGCTCGGTGCGGCTCGATATTCGCCGGATTGGCGCGATCAAGGACCGTGACGAGGTGGTGGGCAACCAGACCCGCGTGAAAGTCGTCAAGAACAAGATGGCACCGCCCTTCAAGCAGGTCGAGTTTGATATCATGTATGGCGAAGGGATTTCCAAAAACGGGGAGCTTCTTGATCTGGGCGTCAAAGCCGGTGTGGTTGAGAAATCTGGCAGCTGGTTCAGCTATGGCGACGAGCGCATCGGTCAAGGCCGGGAAAACGCCAAGGAATTCCTGAGGGAAAACACCCGTATCGCCTACGAGATCGAGGATAAAATTCGAGCCGCGCATGGGCTTGATTTCGACATGCCCGAAGGGGCAGACGCCGCAGAGGCGGCTGGAGATGACGATATTCTCGAAGCCTGATCTCTTTGACATAGCATTCCAAGCGGCCCAGGTGTGATACCTGGGCCGTTTCTAGTTGTGGACATGGATCAGCACGGCGGCTAAACCTCGAACTCCAATAATGCTGCAATGCCGCGAGACCCGATATGCCCACGCTGAACGAGATCCGCTCGACGTTTTTGAATTTCTTTGACCGCAACGATCACGAGGTCGTGGCCAGCTCTCCGCTGGTGCCGCGCAATGATCCAACATTAATGTTCACCAATTCGGGCATGGTGCAGTTCAAGAACCTCTTCACCGGCGTGGAAAAGCGCGACTATTCCCGTGCGACCACCAGTCAGAAATGCGTGCGGGCAGGCGGCAAGCATAATGATCTGGATAACGTGGGCTATACCGCACGGCACCACACGTTTTTCGAGATGCTCGGCAATTTCAGTTTCGGCGATTATTTTAAATCGGACGCGATCCCCTATGCCTGGGACCTGCTGACCAAGGATTTTGAGATCGACAAGTCGAAGCTTCTGGTCACGATTTATCATACCGATGATGAGGCGGCTGAGATCTGGAAAAAGCACGCGGGCCTTCCAGATGAGCGCATCATCCGCATCGCCACGGATGACAATTTCTGGTCGATGGGGCCAACGGGGCCATGCGGGCCGTGTACTGAAATTTTCTATGATCATGGGCCGGACATCTGGGGTGGTCCTCCGGGAAGCCCTGAGGAGGATGGTGACAGGTTTATTGAGATCTGGAACCTCGTTTTCATGCAGAATGAGCGGTTCGAAGATGGCAGCATGGTCGATCTGGACATGCAGTCGATTGACACCGGCATGGGGCTGGAACGGATCGGTGCGCTCTTGCAGGGCAAGCATGACAATTACGACACCGACCTCATGCGCAACCTCATTGAGGCCAGTGCGAACGCCACAAATGTGGACCCTGATGGGGATGGCAATGTCCATCACCGGGTGATTGCCGATCACCTGCGCTCGACCTCGTTCCTGATTGCCGATGGCGTGATGCCATCGAATGAAGGGCGCGGCTATGTTCTGCGCAGGATTATGCGCCGCGCGATGCGGCATGCGCATCTTTTGGGCGCGCAGGATCCGGTGATGCACCGGCTGGTGCCGAGCCTTGTGGCGCAGATGGGTCAGGCCTTTCCCGAGCTGGGACAGGCGCAAGCGCTGATTGAGGAAACGCTGGAGCTGGAAGAGAAACGTTTCAAGCAAACGCTCGACCGTGGCTTGCGGCTCTTGGATGATGAACTTGAGAAGCTTTCCGATGGCGCGGCTTTGCCAGGAGAGGCGGCGTTCAAGCTCTATGACACATACGGGTTTCCGTTGGATCTGACGCAAGATGCCTTGCGTGAAAAGGGCCGTGAGGTGGATGTGGCCGGGTTCGACGCGGCCATGGACGAACAGAAAGCCAAGGCACGTGCGGCCTGGGCCGGCACAGGCGAGGCGGCGGATGCCAGCGTTTGGTTTGAGCTGTCAGAGCAACATGAGGCCACGGATTTCCTCGGCTATGATACCGAGACTGCCGAAGGCGTGGTTCTGGCCATTGTGTCTGAAGGCAAGGAAACTCAATCCCTTGAAACCGAGGGCGGCGGCGCCTGGGTGGTGTTCAACCAGACACCGTTCTACGCAGAATCCGGTGGGCAGGTCGGAGACCATGGGTATGTGCGCATTCTAGAAGGGACACATGACGCATGGGAGACGCGGTTCTCTGGTCATGTCAGCGATGTACAGAAACGCGGAACAGGTCTTTTTGCGCATTATATGACATTGGATACCGGCAAGCTTGAAGTGGGTAACGCGGTGAAGCTTGAAGTCGACCACACCCGCCGCACGTCTATCCGCGCCAACCATTCGGCCACGCACCTGTTGCACGAAGCCCTACGCAAGGCGCTTGGCGATCATGTAGCGCAACGCGGATCGCTCAATGCCGCAGATCGGCTGCGGTTTGATTTCAGCCATGCCAAGGCGATGAGCCTTGAAGAAATCAAACGCGTCGAGGAAGAGGTGAACGCCTATATCCGGCAGAACACGCCGGTGGAAACACGGATCATGCCACCCGATGATGCGCGGGAATTGGGCGCGCAGGCGCTTTTTGGCGAAAAATACGGCGACGAGGTCCGCGTGGTTTCAATGGGCACCGAGGCCGGGTCCGGCAAAGGGCTGGATGGACAGACCTATTCGATTGAGCTTTGCGGCGGCACGCATGTGCGCCAGACCGGGGATATCGGTATGTTCGTGACGCTGGGCGAAAGCGCCTCAAGTGCTGGCGTGCGCCGGATTGAAGCCCTCACAGGGGCCGAGGCGTTCAAGTATCTCAGCGAACAGGATCACCGGCTGGCCGAAGTGGCGCTGGAACTCAAAGCGCAGCCTGGCGATGTTCTGGATCGCGTGCGGGCGTTGATGGAAGAGCGCAAGGCGCTGAGCAATGAAGTGGCCCAATTGCGCCGCGATGTGGCTATGGGCGGCGGTGCGGTTGCAGGACCCGAAGCCAAGGACATCGGCGGGGTCAAGTTCCTCGCACAGGTGCTGTCCGGCGTCTCGGGCAAGGACCTTCCGCCGTTGATGGACGAGATGAAAGACAAGCTTGGCTCAGGCGCGATTCTCTTGATTGCCGATGCAGGCGGCAAGGCGGCTGTGGCGGCTGGTGTGACGAAAGACTTGACCGAACGCGTCTCTGCTGTTGATCTTGTCCGGGCTGCGGTAGGTGAACTTGGCGGCAAGGGCGGTGGCGGCCGTCCGGACATGGCGCAGGGCGGTGGCACGGATGTGACGCGCGCGGATGCGGCGATCAAGGCGGCGGAGCGGGTGTTGGAAGACTGACCTCTCTTTCCCGCCACCCTTGGGAGGGGGAGAGTATGACAGCGTATGTGATTGCCCGGATCAATGTGACGGAACCGGAAGACTACCAGACCTACGCCAGCCAGACTGTCGCGCTGGCCGAAAAAGCCGGCGGGCGGTTTCTGGTGAAAGGCGGCACACAGACGCAAGTTGAGGGCAACAGCCCCGACCGGCATGTGATCATAGAGTTCCCGGATCACCAAACGGCGATGGATTGGTATAATTCGCCTGAGTATCAACGCATTTTGCCGATTGCCGTGTCGTCCAGCGAACGCGATATCGTCATTGTGGACGGCATTTAAAGCGTTTTGCGATAGACCCAAATCACAGATGATCGCGAAACGCAGCGTGACACTCAATCGTTGCACGCGTTTCACCTTTCGCTGATAGTTCAGGTGAAGGCGAAACGCTTCAAAGGAGAATTGACATGCCTGCATTGTGGATCGCACATGTGACCGTGACCGACGAAGAAGCCTATGGCCGCTATGCCAAGCTGGCCGGGCCTGCGTTGGAAAAACATGGTGGGCACTTCATTGCGCGAGCTGCGCGCTATGTGCAGCTTGAGGGGCGCGACCATCCACGCAATGTGGTGGCGAAATTCCCGTCGCTTGAGGCGGCAGAGACCTGTTATCACAGCGAAGAGTATCAAGCGGCGCTCGATCATGCACGCGGCGCGTCAGAGCGCGATTTGGTGATTGTCGAGACGACCGAGTAGTGCAGGGCAAACTTGCCGAACTGATCAAAACCCATGCCGGGGCAGGGCGCGTGGACTGGATCGGTGTGCGCCCCGAGCGATTGGCCGAGGTTCTGCCTGTCTCATCCGCGAGGATCGTCAAAGACGGATTGGAAGGGGACCACGGACGGTCCGGAAAACGCGCGGTCACGCTCCTTCAGGCGGAACATTTACCAGCAATTGCGGCACTGGCACATCGCGGCGCGGTCACAGCAGAGCTGTTGCGCCGCAATCTCGTGGTATCCGGTATCAACCTGACGGCCCTGCGCAACCACCGGTTTCGGATGGGCGAGGCAGAACTTGAGATCACCACCCCCTGCGCGCCCTGTTCCCGGATGGAGGCGGCCCTTGGCCCCGGCGGATACAACGCGATGCGAGGTCACGGCGGATGGTGCGCGCAGGTGGTGTCACCGGGGCTGGTATCTATTGGGGATATGGTAGAGCGGGTTTAGCCTTATACCGACCAACCCGGTCTAGGCCCCAGATTTTGAAGCACGCTTTCTTTCATGAGGATCGAGATGGCGTTTGCGCAGACGGATGGCGTTCGGCGTGACCTCAACCAACTCGTCATCGTTGATATAGGTAATCGCCTCTTCCAGTGAGAGCGTGATTGGCGTGGTCAAGCGCACAGCCTCATCGGTGCCAGAGGCGCGCACATTGGTGAGTTTCTTACCCTTGAGCGGGTTCACTTCCAGATCATTTTCGCGGCTGTGCTCCCCGATAATCATGCCCGTGTAAATCTTGGCTTGGGCTCCGATAAACATCTTGCCCCGATCCTCAAGGTTCCACAGCGCATAGGCGACGGATTCACCGTTTTCCATGGAAATCAGAACCCCGGCACGACGGCCAGGGATCGGACCCTTATGTGGCGCCCAGCTGTGAAAGACGCGGTTGAGCACACCGGTGCCGCGTGTGTCCGTGAGAAATTCGCCATGATACCCGATCAACCCACGCGAGGGCACATGCGCCACAATGCGTGTTTTGCCCGTACCGGCCGGTTTCATCTCGGTCATTTCGCCGCGACGTGGTCCGGTGATTTTCTCAATCACCGCACCGGAGTAGTCATCATCGACGTCAATCGTAACTTCCTCGATAGGCTCAAGCTTTTGTCCCGTCTCATCTTCCCGCATCAGTACGCGAGGGCGCGAAATCGAAAGCTCAAACCCTTCGCGGCGCATGTTTTCAATCAGCACACCCATCTGCAATTCACCGCGACCAGCCACGTCAAAGGCCTCGCCACCGGGAGTATCGGTGACTTTGATGGCGACGTTTGTTTCGGCCTCTTTCATGAGCCGTTCGCGAATGACACGAGACTGCACCTTCTTGCCATCACGTCCCGCCAGCGGGCTGTCATTGATGCCGAAGGTGACCGAGATGGTGGGCGGATCGATGGGTTGTGCTTCAAGCGGTTCTTCGACGGCCAAAGCACAGATTGTATCGGCCACGGTCGCTTTGGACATGCCTGCGATGCTGACAATATCACCGGCTGTCGCCTCGTCGATGTCTTGTGTGGTCAGACCGCGGAACGCCTGAATTTTGGTGACGCGGAACTGTTCGATCTTTTGGCCGACACGGCTCAGCGCCTGGACGGTGGCTCCGACCTTAAGGTGACCGGATTCGACCCGTCCTGTCAGAATGCGACCCACAAACGGATCAGCCCCCAGCGTGGTGGCCAGCATCCGGAAGTCCTCATTCGTGCGGCTCACCTGGCGTGGGGCAGGGACGTGATTGACGATGAGATCGAAAAGTGCGGAGAGGTCGGCGCGCGGTCCGTCCAGTTCATGATCGGCCCAGCCGGAACGGCCCGAGGCATACATATGCGGGAAATCAAGCTGATCCTCACTGGCATCCAGGGACGCGAACAGATCGAAGCATTCATCCAGTGCGCGATCGGGTTCGGCATCGGGTTTGTCCACCTTGTTGAGCACCACGATCGGGCGCAGGCCAAGCGCCAGCGCCTTGGAGGTCACGAATTTGGTCTGCGGCATGGGGCCTTCGGCGGCATCTACCAACAGAACGACACCATCGACCATGCTCAGGATACGCTCGACCTCGCCGCCGAAATCAGCGTGGCCAGGGGTGTCAACAATGTTGATCCGCGTGGTTTTCCATTCCACTGATGTGGGCTTGGCAAAGATGGTGATACCGCGTTCACGCTCAAGATCGTTGCTGTCCATGGCGCGTTCGACCACGGCCTGACCTTCGCGAAATACGCCTGATTGCTTAAGCAATTCGTCCACGAGCGTGGTTTTCCCGTGGTCTACGTGGGCAATGATAGCAATGTTGCGCAGGTCCATATGCGTGCTCTTTCCTCTGGTGTGAGATGCGCCCTATACGGGGTCGCACCGAATGGCCAGAGGCAAATCGTTCTTATGCTGCAATGCGGCGGCGGGCGAGGCCTGGAAGGCGCAGCATGGTAGGACCTAAAGGTCGCAACGCGGCCCCGCTCCCGAGCTTGAACCGGGCAAGACCCGGAGCGTTTTCGCTATCGACCGTGCCGAGGTCGAGACGTTGGCACCCCTGTACCGCCAGCCAGTTCGCAGCGCGCCACAAGAGCAGGTTATGCGCCGAATACTTGCGCCCTTCCGTGTCACTCCAGCCGATGTGATAGCTGGCCGTGGGTGGATGGCGCAGGAACAGCATTGCGGCGATGATCCGCCCCTGACGATGCGCCAGGAAAAGTCGTGTGGCGTTGGGGTGAAGCCGCGCCCAGGCTTTGGTAAAGGCCGGGGGCAGGGCGCGATACCGGCGCGCGCGGCGTTGCATCGTTTCCGCCTGCAAGAGCCAGTTATCCCGGCCCGGCTGAAACCGTCGATGCGCCACTTCAATGTCACTGCGTTCGGCATGACGCAGACGGTTGCGCCATTTGACCAACTGCGCGGCAAGACTTGCCTCGGGCGCGTCGCACAAACACAGCTCAGCCACGTATTGGCATGTCCAGAGGGCGCGGTAACCCGCAGCGGCAAAGAGAGGAAGTTCGGCCGGTGTTTCCAAGGAGACGATGGATCCTGCGGCCACACCTGCATCTTTATGAAGCAGATCAACAACATGGTGTCGATCACGCCCGGAAGCCCCCGGCGCCCAGACAGGACCACGCGGCACCCATCGCAGCTGCACCGGACCAAACTGGCGCTTGACCAATTGAAGATGTGCGACACGTACCCCGTGTTTGCGTGCGCTCAGACAGGTCACATCGGCCCCCAACGCCCGCAGGGCATCGCCGTAGTAAGGATGCTGCTGCATCGCGCAAAGCCCTGGAGGCATAACGCCGCTCGGATCAGAATACAGTTCCATGCTGTCATTAACCGGATCAAAACCTAAATCGTGGTTAAGTCCGCCGCATGAAACGATCCATACAACATATGAGCAATGTGCATGCACCGCCGCCACGTCCGACACTGCTAGCGGCGCTCATTCTGGCGCTATTTTTATCGACTGTGTTTCTGACGGGGCTGGCTGCCGTGCGTTCAATTTGGGGGCTATAGCGCGCCTTGAGGCTGTCAGGGCGCGATATCAATCGCAAAGACACACGCCTCGGATCCGAGTTGTGCGCAGCAATGTGTCTCAACACAACGGCACCGGGGATGCACGAGCACCTGATACAAATGTTCAAACACCGCGGCATGCCAGGTGCAGAGCGGTGCTTGACTGACCTCGCCGCGCACAACCGGGTTGTCTTTGATCCGGTAGGTCCAGGGTGACACACATTCAAATTGACCCGACCCGGCGAAAGTCCATGCATGTTTTGTGATAGCCTTGGACAGCAATATTGCGGCAAGGCGGGCCGGCAGCAGCCGAAGGAGCGTTTGCGCTTTTTGAGGAATGCGGTGCGCCAGAATATAGGCTGCTGTAGCACGCCCGGCCTCAGCGGCTAGAAGCGGGGCAGATTGCGGCTCCTCCTTGCGCAAAAGCTGATGCAGGCGCGCGGCATGTGCTTCGGGGATCATCTCGGTCCCATCCGGGGCCTCATCCATCCCCGCCGCCTTCAGCATCTTGGTCACGCGCGACGTGCCACCAAGCCGTTCAATCAACGGCAGCAACTGTAGAACCGCGTTGGGGCCAATCACATTGGACGTGGCATTCTTTGGCCTAGACATCTTCCATCTGCTGATCACTTCCGCCACAGGCTCTCACTTCGGCGCCGTTGGGCATTTTGAAGTTTTGCGTACGTTGCGCGGAGCGGTCTTTCATCTGCGCTTTCACCGCAGCGCGACGTTCTGCGGCACGCGCGGCCTTATCAGCGGAGGCTTCCCAGTCTTCAAGCTGGGCTTCGGCCAATTGCCGGGTTTCGTCAAAGTGGAAATCAACCGAATTCTTCGTTTGCGGCCCCCAGTATCCGGCCTTGCCCAGATCATAGAATGTCCGCTGGAACCCGGCCTTGAGAAAGGCATAGAGACAGCCCAGAAGATATCTCCGCCGAAACCCGGTGCCGCGCCATGGATAATGGAACAGCGCCTTCTTGCTGTAAAACCGGCGGTAGTTGTTCATCACACCATCCAGCAGTTCGCCCCGCTCCATCGCCGCGGGCTTCATGATCGGGGTGACAAAGTTGTATTTGGAGAAGTCGTAAATCTCGACCTGATCTTTCAGTTCCTGAAAGAGCGGTGTGAAGGGCCAGGGGGTGTACATCGACCAGTTCGCCAGATCGGGCTGCCAGTCCCAGGCCATCTGGTAGGTTTCTTCCAGCGTCTCAGGCGTTTCATTGTCCAGTCCGACAATGAATTGCGCCTCAACGAGAATATCAGCCTCACGCAGCAGGCGGATGGCGGTCTTGTTTTCGTCGACCTTGGTTTCCTTGTTGAAGATATCGAGCTTCATTTGCGCGGCGGCTTCGGTGCCAAGCGACACATGCACCAGACCTGCCTTGCGATAGAACTTGAGCAGATCCTTGTCCCGGTAGATATCTGTCACACGGGTGTTGATGCCCCATTTGACGCGTTTGGGCAGGCCGCGGTCGATCAACTCCTGACAGAAGGCCACGAATTTCTTTTTATTGATAGTGGGTTCTTCGTCGGCGAGGATGAAAAAGCCGACGCCATGGTTGTCTACGAGGTCTTCAATCTCATCGACCACATCCTTGGGATTACGCACCCGATAGTCGCGCCAGAATTTCCATTGGCTGCAGAAAGAACAGGTGAACGGACAGCCACGCGCGAGGTTGGGGATGGCCACGCGCGTGCCAAGCGGGATGTAGATATATTTCTCCCACTCCAGCACGGTCCAGTCAGGTTTGATCGCCGAGAGGTCCTTGACCGTTGAGGCAGCAGCGGTGGCGACGATCTCATCGCCGTCGCGAAAGGCAAGCCCCTTGATCTTGTGGCGCTCCTTGGGCCAGCGGCCGTCTTCTATGGCCAGCATCAGTTCGGTGCAAATCTCTTCGCCTTCGCCGCGGACGATGACGTCAATCCAGGGGGCCTCTGACAAGACCTGCTTGAACATGAATGTCGCGTGAACACCGCCCATCACGCGCACGGCATGCGGGGCGACCTCGCTGGCGATTCTAAGCACCTCTTCGGCGCGGTAAATGGAAGGGGTGATGGCCGTGACGCCGACCACGTCGGGATGCAGGGCTTCGATTTGATGCGCCAGGTCCTCGTCCGAGATGTCATTTGTCATCGCATCGATGAAATGAACATCATCGAAGCCTGCAGTGCGCAGGTGGCCCGTCAGGTACGCCACCCAAGCTGGTGGCCAGGTGCCCGCAATTTCCGCACCACCGGATCGGTAGTTCGGGTGAACAAATAGAATGCGCATATCAATCTCCCTGTGTAAACTTAAGTTTACAGCAGTGGAAATTACAGAGGTTGACGCAGATCAAGGAAGGTGCGGAATCCGCCTTATGCAGCTGTCGCTACACGCTTCTTTTTGAGTCTAAAGCGTTTCGCCTTTAACCTGAGACAACAGCGAGAGGCGAAACGCGTGCAACGATTGAGTGTCGCGCTGCGTTTCGCGATCCTCTGCGAGTCAGGTTGATAGCGAGACGCTTTAGAATGGAATTTCGTCGTCGTAGTCGCGCGATGGCGCATTGTCGGACTGGCCACCCTCCGAAGACGGGCCGCTATCATAGCCTTGGTCGTAGCCACCACCGTAACTGCCGCCACCGCCACCGCCGCCGGACCCTCCGTCACGAGAATCAAGGAAGGTCAGTTCACCGGCATAAGGGCGCAAGACCACTTCGGTGGAGTATCGATCCTGACCGGACTGATCCTGCCATTTGCGGGTTTCCAGCTTACCCTCGATATACACTTTAGAACCCTTGCGCAGATACTGCTCGGCCAGACGCGCGAGGTTTTCGTTGAAGATCGCCACCGAGTGCCATTCGGTGCGTTCGCGCCGCTCGCCGGTGTTGCGATCTTTCCAAGTCTCAGAGGTGGCAATGCGCAGGTTGCAGACCTTGCCGCCATTCTGAAAGGTACGCACTTCGGGGTCGCGCCCCAGATTGCCAATGATGATGACCTTGTTGACTGAGCCGGCCATGCGTCCTCCTCGCTCTTTTCATGCCTCTGACACGCCTTCGTTACACCACCGCAAAGAAATGAACAAATACCTAACGCAACAAATTGAAAATGATCCGAATGGACCGTTCGACGCACACGATCGCGATCTCTGGCAATTTGTCCTAAAACCAGTATAGTGCGCCGGGTTGGAACCTGTGACGTGGTAGGGGGCGTGGATCGATATGCGTGTTTTGGCGGCAGCCATCACTTGTGTTTCTTTGGCTTGGCCCATGGCCGCTTCGGCCGATATTTTTTCGACCCAAGGCAAGAACCGCATTTTCAAATCGCAGACCAAGGTGCTCGATAACCGGGCAAGGGCACAGTACAACTCGTCCGTGCGGTTGCAGCCGCAGAAAGTGCATACACCCACCAAATGGGACGACGAGCCTACGCAAACTTTTCGTGGCGCGTATCGCGGTCCATACCTGAGCGCGGCCAGGCAAGCGGCGGCAAAGCACGGTGTGCCGCAGGATTTGTTTCTTCGGCTGGTACAACAGGAATCGGGATGGAATCCACGGGCCAAATCGCACAAGGGTGCTATCGGCCTGGCACAGCTGATGCCGGGAACGGCCTCATACCTTGGCGTCAACCCACATGATCCATATGAAAACCTGGATGGCGGAGCGCGCTACCTGGCCGAGCAATACCGCAAATTCCGGTCGTGGCGTTTGGCGTTGGCCGCATATAACGCCGGACCAGCGGCGGTCGAGAAATACAATGGCGTGCCGCCGTTTAAGGAAACGCGCAACTACGTCAAAGTGATCTGGGGCAGCTAAGCCCTTACGCTTAGGCGGAAAATCCGATTTTATGCAGATGTATTTCGTTGGAGGGATGCTTGTCAGCGCCAACCACACGCCCGTTGTGGTGATTGTAAAGCGACCGCCAATAGGGCTGGATCATCACGCCCTCGTTGCGCAGAATCGTCTGCAGTTTTCCCATGGTTTTGCGACGTGCTTCGACATCGACCACAGATGTTGCCTCCTCCAGAAGGCTGTCAAACTCGGCGGAGGCAAACCCGGTTTCATTCCACGCCGCGTTTGAGCGATAGGCTAGGGAGAGCGCCTGCACACCCAAGGGGCGGTGATTCCATTGCGTGGCAGAAAAGGGATAAGTTTTCCAGTTGGGCCAGTAAGTGTCTCCGGGCTGGATGCTCCGGCGGACCTTGAAGCCATTGTCGCGCAACTGAGCCGCCACGGCGTCGCCAGTGTTGCGCTGCCATTCATCATCAAGCGTGACCAGCTCGTGTTCAAACTCACTAAGGCCGGCGGCGGCCATATCTTCCCGCGCCTTGCCGGGATCATAGATTGCCGGGCCAAGCTCGGCGTGGGCCGGGTGCAGCGGGCTGACATGATCGTTTTCGGCCACCTGTCCACGTCCGGCATAGCCCAGTTCCAGGCAGATCTCATTGTCCACGGACATCGCCAAGGCGCGTCGCACGGCGGCATCGGCATAGGGTTTCGCCCCCTCAACTTCGGCCAGCGCATTGGCGCGAATGATCATTGTGGCGGTCGTGTCTGTTTTGGTCTGGGTCCAGCCCATAGCGTCAAGCACGTCGATGAAATCCCCCACGGATTCGTAAAGCAAGTCAACTTCACCGGCCTCAACTGCGGCAACCCAGCTTGAAGGATCAGTGCCAAAGTCGAGAAACTCTACTCGGTCGAGATAGGGACCTCCGAAGATGGCTGTGCCCCACCATGTGTGATCCAGATTCCGCTCCAATACACAGCGTTCTCCAACCTGCATCTCAACTGGTCGGAAAGGCCCCGTGCCAATGCCATGCTCAAACGGATTTCCCCCCTCGAAACTGGGGTGCACAATGGCGGCGGGGTAATCGGCGAGGTTCACCATCAATGTGATGTCCGGGTGGCGGAGCGACAGCTCGATTGTTAGATCATCAAGAAGCTTGAGGGCCCCATCGATGATTTGCCCGGTGCCGGGATCGATCAGCGCCTCAAGCCGTGACGCCATTGAATTGCCCGGCGCTGTGGTGTCGCACCAGCGTTCAAAGTTGCGCGCCACGTCGCGCGCGGTGAAGGCATCGCCGTTGTTCCATGTCACACCAGAGCGCAGAGCCAGGCGATAGACCGTCGCAGTGTCGTTCACGTCCCAGCTTTGCAGCAACATGCCCTGCAGCGAACCGTCGCTGTTGTATTGCACGAGGTATTCCAAGAACCCACGCGTCAGGTTGCCCATTTCGCTCCAAGCATAGCTGCGGGGATCTGTGAGCGCCTTGATATTTTGCTGAATGCGCAGGGTGCCGCCCTGAATGGGCTGTGCCTTGGCCGCCGCAGGGCGATACCCGCCAGTCAGCTCCAAGGCGATAGGTGCAGTGGCCCCAAAAGCGCAGGCGCGTGTCAGGAATTCTCGTCGTCCGATACGGTGTGTGGCCAGCTCACGGGCGAGTCCCGGAATCGCGTGATGCAAAAGAGAGGGCTTGATGCGCGAAAAGGACATACGAAAACCTGCCGGGCTGGTGAGGATGGACGTGAATTGCATGCTGCAGCGCCGAAATCAAGGCGCGGTCTCGGGCGCGCATCGCACATTTGCGCGATTTTACCGCGTCAGGTCTTTTGCTGTTCGAGTGCCGTCTCAGACTTTCGCCAGTTTAAAGCGCAGCTCTGTCGGCGACTTGCCCGTATGACGTTGGACAAAGCGTGTGAAATAAGCGGCACTGCGAAACCCCAGGCGCGCGGCGATCTGATTGGCGGGAAGTTCAGTGGTTTCAAGCAGATCACGTGCGCCATACAGAATGCGCCGGGTCAATAGATCAGAAGCAGTCATGCCAATGGCGCTTTTGCAGGTGCGTGTGAGATGTGTTGGAGTGACACCCAAACGGCGTGCATAATCCTGCATGGCGCGGCCAGTTGCATAGTCGCGTTCAATCAGTGCGGCATATGCGCTCAACAACCGGTCCGAGGCGGTTTCGCGGGGAAGGACGGCATCATCCTGCGCGATAATCGCACGGCGCAGCCAGACGGTGATGAGGCTGGCATGGGCATTGAGCGCTTCGTCCCAAAAGGGACGCGCCTCATTCTGGTCGCGCTGCATGGTTTCCATGAGCGTGGTCAGTTCTGCCTGAGCGCGAGGGTCTCGGATGCGCAGCACCATCGGTTCGTCCGGCATCAGTATCGAGCTTTTGGTGGGGATATCACAGACAAGCCCAAAGCTTTGCGCCCCCGGTTCCAGCGCAAAAAGCGTGTGCGCAGGAATGATCACAGCGGAATGCACACTCAGCCCGCACCGCCGTCCACCCAAAAGGCACCGTCCTTGACCGCGTGTGATCCAAATCAACGCATGGGTGTCCCGCGAATGAGGTAGGGTGGCGCGCCAAGGTGCGCTCCCGACCCATTGTGCCAGGGTTTTGAGTTGCGCGTGCCGTGTGTTGGTTGGGTCCATCATGATTTGGAACCGCTGCAATGTCCCGGGCATCGTGAATAGCAGTTTGGCGCGTCAAAAGATAGATGCACCTAGATGTCAACGGCGGCGCGCCAGCGCCAGTTGCGCATTCTGGCGCGAAACCAGGTGCGCTGGCGTTTGGCGTATTGGCGGGTTGCAATGACGGCGGCACTACGCGCGGCATCCAAGGTCAACTCACCTCGGAGATGCGCCACAAGCTCAGGCGCGCCTATGGCGCGTGACGATGGCCGCTCGGGCATCCAGCCGTCCAGATTGGCGCGCACCTCATCCAATGCGCCCTCGGCCAGCATCTGGTCAAAGCGCATCTCGATACGTGGATTGAGCCACTCTTTGGGGGCCTCTAGCGCAATCGCCGTACATTCCGAGAGCGGCAGAAGCGGCGGCGGTGTTTCATCCTGCCACGCGGCCAGACCGCGCCCGGTTGCATGCTGCACTTCCCAGGCGCGTTGCACCCGCATCGGGTTGGCGGTGTCGATCCGCGCCAGTGTCTCCGCGTCAAGATCAGGCAGGAACGCTTCATGACCTTGAGCGGCGCGTATTGCATTTGCGTCTTCGCGAAGGGACGCAGGTGTTTCGGGGATGTCCGCCAGACCTTCGGTAAGAGCGGTGAAGTAGAGCCCGGTCCCGCCAACGATGATGGGACGCGGACCATTTTGCAAAAGCGGTGCTACATCGCGCAGCCAATGCCCCACGGAATATTCTGCCTCAGGTCCGACATGACCATAGAGCTTATGCGGCGCGCGGCTTTCTTCCTCGGGCGACGGGCGCGCGGTCAGCACCCTCCAGTTGGCAAAGACCTGAAGCGCATCTGCATTGATGATCTGTCCGCCATCGCTCTCGGCGAGACGCAAGGCCAAAGCGGATTTGCCACAAGCCGTTGGCCCGGCAATCAAAACCGGGCGGGTGGGGTCAATATCGATCAAACCTGTCACGGGGGCGGGTGATAGGCTAGTTTTTCCCTTAGCACGAGCAGATTTCGCGCATTTTCTGGCTAGATTGCGCGCAAGTGCATGTTTGGCGATTGAACCCACACCCGAATTAAGACATTTTGCGCCGCAACTGCCCCCAAGACCTCCGGAGTCCACTATGCCCGACACCGCCCCCTCGGAAACAGCCTTCAAACGGGTACTCTTGAAAATATCAGGCGAAGCGCTGATGGGCGATCAGGGATACGGGCTTCACCCGCCAACCGTGGAACGCATCGCCAAGGAAGTGAAATCGGTACACGATCTTGGTGTTGAGATTTGCATGGTCATCGGTGGCGGAAACATCTTTCGCGGATTACAAGGCAGCGCGCAGGGCATGGAACGCACGACCGCCGATTACATGGGCATGCTGGCCACGGTGATGAATGCGCTGGCGGTGCAAAGTGCTCTGGAAAAGACAGGTGTCTATTGCCGAGTTATCACTGCTATTCGTATGGATGAAGTGGCCGAGCCTTACATTCGCCGCCGGGCCGTGCGCCACCTTGAGAAAAAACGTGTCTGCATATTTGCCGCCGGGACGGGCAATCCGTATTTCACCACCGATACGGCAGCGACCCTGCGCGCCAATGAAATGGCTTGTGAAGCGATTTTTAAGGGAACCAAGGTAGACGGCGTCTATGACAAAGATCCCGTCAAACACGAGGACGCCAAGCGTTTCGAAACGGTTACCTATGATGAGGTGCTGGCCAAGCATCTGGGTGTTATGGACGCGAGTGCGATTGCTCTCGCACGGGACAACAACCTGCCCATTATCGTGTTCTCGCTGGACGAACCTGGCGGGTTCCGGGCCATTCTGGACGGCACCGGCACCTATACAAAGGTGCACAGCTAGGGCTAAAGAGGGGTCAGCGCCGAGCTGGAAGAGGAAGAACAACCTATGGCGGATGATTTTGAACTGGATACCGACGATCTTGAGCGTCGCATGGATGGCGCGATGAGCGCCCTGCGCACCGAATTCGCCTCTTTGCGCACTGGTCGCGCCTCGGCCAGCATGCTGGAACCGGTCATGGTGGAAGCTTACGGTCAGAAAACTCCGATCAATCAGGTTGGCACGGTCAATGTGCCCGAGCCGCGCATGGTGACGGTCAATGTCTGGGACAAATCCATGGTCGGTGCCGTGGAAAAGGCCATTCGCGAAAGCGGGTTGGGCATCAACCCGCAGCTCAATGGCACGATTATCATGCTGCCGATCCCGGAATTGAATGAAGAACGTCGCAAGGAGCTGACGCGCGTGGCTGCACAATATGCCGAAAACGCGCGTGTGGCCGTCCGAAACATTCGCCGGGATGGCATGGATCAGGTGAAAAAGGCCAAGGCCGACGGACTGTCGGAGGATGATCAGAAATTCTGGGAAAATGAAGTGCAGGATATGACCGACCGTTTCATCAAGTCGGTGGATGATGCGCTCGACACCAAACAATCAGAGATTATGCAGGTTTAACAGAGTTATTTCATGACAATTTTGCCGGAGATCAAACCACAAGGACCCGACACGGGCCCACGTCATGTGGCCATTATTATGGATGGTAATGGCCGCTGGGCGCAGGCGCGCGGTCGTCCACGGCTCTATGGTCACCACGCAGGCGCCCGCCGGGTGCGCGAGATTGTCAGTTCTTGTCCGGAGTTTGGTGTCGAGTACCTGACGATCTTTGCCTTTTCGACAGAGAACTGGAAGCGGACACAGACCGAGGTTGCAGGTCTGATGAACCTCTTTCGGCGCTACATCATGAAAGAAATGCAGGAACTGTTGCGCAACAATGTGCGCGTGCGTTTCATTGGGGATCGGTTTCGGCTGGATGACAAGCTGCGGGGCCTGATGGATCAGGCCGAAGATGTTACGCGCGAATGCACCGGCACAAACCTGACTGTGGCGTTGAACTATGGCGGCCGGGACGAAGTGACACGCGCGGCCAAACGTCTGGCACGAGATGTGGCCGAGGGGCATCTTGGCCCCGAAGATGTGAATGAAGAAACGCTGCCAAAGTATTTGGATACTTATGTTTTACCTGATCCAGACTTGGTGATCCGTACCAGTGGTGAGGCACGGATTTCAAACTTCCTTTTGTGGCAATCGGCCTATGCTGAATATGAATTCATCGACACTCTTTGGCCGGACTTCACCAAAGATATCTTTGGCGATTTGCTCAAAGGTTTTGATGCGCGAGACCGGCGTTTTGGCGCCGTGACCGCATGAGCGCATCTGCGCAATGGTCTGATCTTCGTGCACGGGTGATCTCAGCGTTCCTAATGGCCCTCGTCGGGGCCTTTGCCGTTTGGCAGGGCGGGTTGCTCTATGTTGAGCTTGTCAGCGTGATTTGCGGCCTCATGGTCTGGGAAACCGCGCGCATGTTTCAAGCCAGACAAGCCATTGCTTTGGGTGTGGCAGCGGCGGTTGTTTTGAACGTCATCCATTTCTTGCCCGGCGTGTTTGTCGCTCCGCTCTTGATTGCAATGGCGCTCGTTGCAGCAGGACAGGCTGAAAAAGACAAACCCGTTTTGTTCGCAGTTATCGCATGGGTCCTCTTTGGTTCGTTTGCCTTGATGCATTTGCGCACAGCGGCTGGCACAGGCTGGATCCTGTGGCTGGTCTTCATCGTGGTGGCCTCGGACGTCGCAGGATACTTCGCGGGCAGAAGCCTAGGTGGGCCGAAATTCTGGCCCAAGATCAGCCCCAAGAAAACCTGGTCTGGTACGATCGCGGGATGGCTTGGGGCGGCTTTAGTGGGTGTAGCATTCATAGGAACGCTCGGAGCAACCGGCGCACTGGTTTTCATCTCAATACTCGTGGGGTTTGCTGGGCAAATGGGGGATATCGCGCAAAGTGCCGTGAAACGTCGCCAGGGTGTCAAAGACAGCTCCGACCTGATCCCAGGCCATGGCGGCGTGTTTGACCGCTTTGATGCTATGCTGGGGGCAGGGGTGTTGACGATTTTGCTCTGGGCCTTGGGGTTGTTGCCGGGGGCGGGGGCATGAAGCGGGTCAGCGTTCTAGGCGCGACCGGCTCTATCGGTCAAAACACGCTCGACCTCATTCGGCGTGACCGCGATGCGTTTGAGGTGGTGGCGCTGACGGCTGGACGGAATGTTGACCAACTGGCACGTGACGCCCGTGAATTTTGCGCAGACCTGGCTGTCATAGGTGATGAAACCCAGCTTGATGCGCTGCGAGATGCACTTGCCGGAACGAGAACCAAGGTTGCCGCAGGCGAGCAGGCGATCATTGAGGCTGGCGCGCGTTCTGCTGATTGGGTCATGTCGGCCATTGTCGGGTTTGCCGGGTTGGCACCGGGCCTGGCCGCGCTGGAACAGGGGGCTACGCTGGCGCTGGCCAACAAGGAATCACTGGTCGCCGCAGGGGCGCTGCTTCTGGACACCGCCAAGCGGCACAATGCCCGAATCCTGCCGGTCGATAGTGAGCATTCGGCAATTTTTCAGGCCCTTATCGGCGAAGATCCCGCGTCAGTCTCTCGCGTGATCATCACCGCCAGCGGCGGCGCCTTTCGCGACTGGCCGATGGAAAAGCTGTCCACTGCCACCGCTGCGGAGGCCGCGACGCACCCCAACTGGGACATGGGGCAGCGTATCACCATCGACAGTGCGTCGATGTTCAACAAGGCCTTGGAAATGATTGAAGCGAGAGAGTTTTTTGACGTCTCGCCCGATCAGATCGAAGTGCTTGTGCATCCGCAATCCTTGGTTCATGCGCTGGTCGGGTTCTGTGACGGCGGGCTGATGGCCCATGTTGGTCCGCATGATATGCGCCATGCCATCGGCTTTGCGCTGAACTGGCCCGAACGGCGCGCGCTCCCGGTGGATGTGCTTGATCTTGCCCAAACCGGCACGCTTGAATTTGAAGCACCGGATCTGAACCGGTTTCCGCCATTGCGCCTGGCGCGGCACGTGATGGAAGCTCGTGGCCACAGCGGCGCTGTGTTTAACGGTGCCAAAGAGCGTGCGCTGGATCATTTCATTGCCGGACGCATCGGATTCTTGCAAATGAGTGAGGTCGTCGAAGAGGTTTTGACCCGGATTTTGCACCAAAGCGGTCTAAATGATGACCAGATCACCCTTGATACCGCGTGCAAAGCAGACCATTTGGCACGGGATGGGGCGGATGCCGTGGTACAGGAACTGATAGGGTAGGCGAAACTTTGGAATTTATACCGCAATTCGGTGGGCTCTTTTTCACCATCATCGCTTTTATCGCGGCACTTTCGGTGATCGTGGCCATCCATGAATATGGGCACTACATTGTGGGCCGCTGGTGCGGCATCAAGGCCGAAGTGTTCTCGCTTGGCTTTGGTCCGGTTCTTGCGTCGCGCGTGGACAAACACGGCACGAAATGGCAGTTCGCCGCCTTGCCCTTTGGCGGCTATGTGAAATTTCTGGGCGACGCCAACGCCGCCAGCGGCACGAGCGATGGCAGCGTCGAAGAGATGCCGGAAAACATAAAGCGCCAGACCATGATCGGTGCGCCGCTTTGGGCGCGAACAGCGACAGTTGCCGCAGGACCCGTGTTCAATTTCATTCTCTCCATTGCGGTTTTCGGTGCGATTATCCTGAGCCAGGGACGGGTTGCTGAACCATTGGCAGTAGGTGAACTGACGCCTCTTCCCGCAGAAGGGCTTACTCTGGCGGCGGGCGATGAGCTTCTGACAATAGAAGGTGTGCCTATTCCTTCGTTGGACGCCGAAGATGAAGGCTTCGGCGATTTTGTAGATCAACTGCCTCAGACGGCTGTCCTCAATTATGAAGTCCGCCGCGATGGCCAGGTGCAGACGGTCACGGGCCCACATCCCATGCCCCCACTGGTGGTACAACTTGCGCCGCGCTCCGCAGCATTTGAGACAGGGCTCAAGCAAGGCGATGTCATTGTCGGCGTGGACGGAACGTCCGTCGCAACATTTAACGAACTGAAAGACGTTGTCGAAGCTTCAAACGGGCGTACCTTACCGCTCAGGGTATGGCGAGACGGGGCTGTGCTGGATTACGACCTGACGCCGCGACGCGTGGATGAGCCACGCGAAGAGGGTGGGTTCGAAACGAACTGGCGCATTGGCATTGCGGGCGGTCTGGCCTTTGAACTTGCGACCGAGCGCGAAAGCCCTGGCGCGGCACTGGCGAACGGCGCCGCACAAACCTGGAACGTGATCGAAGGGTCATTGTCCGGCCTGTACCACATGATCACCGGAGCCATCAGCAGCTGTAACATGTCCGGACCGATCGGGATCGCCGAAGTATCCGGCGCTATGGCCAGCCAGGGCGTGGACAGTTTCATCTGGTTCATTGCTGTTCTGTCCACGGCGGTAGGATTGTTAAATCTATTTCCAATCCCGGTCTTGGATGGCGGGCATCTTGTGTTTTATGCGTACGAAGCCGCGACAGGACGCAAGCCAAGCGACAAGGCACTCAGAGTTCTTATGACGGTCGGGCTGACTTTGGTCCTCGGCTTGATGCTTTTCGCTTTGTTCAACGATATTTTCTGCCCTTGAGACCTGATTTGTGGCTAAACCGGCCAATCCACGCCACAATCTCGCCAGAAAGAACGCGTAGTTTCGTCCTGTCGACGCGCTCAAATTGCGTCTTTAACACAGGTTAAACTGGCAGAACCATGCAGCACATTCTCAAGGGATACCGTGGTATGGCCTTGTTGCTGAACCTCAACTGGGACCGGATTTTGTATCTGGCTACTTTGGTTGTGGCTCTGTATGCAGGCGCGCTTCTCGGGACATTCTGGTGATCTCACCCCTGCTGTTTGGGGTGTGATCCGGCCAATCCAAAAAATTAAATTGTTCGTCGCATTGGATGCGGCGAATTTTCCTTGTCTGGCGTTTTGACAAGCCCATTCAGAATGGTTACTGACAAGTCATACTGGGATGTCTGATTGGGTTTGCCGATGGCTAATTTTCTCAGAGCGGGGGCAGGGCGTCTTTTACAAGACGGCATTGCGTTGAAAACAATCCGCTCGTTTACCGCTTTTGTCTTGTTGTTTTTGACGATTTTGGCCGTTGAACCGGCCCATGCGCAAAGCTTTCGCTTTTCGTCGGTGACTGTCGAAGGCAATCAGCGGATTGAAGCGGGCACAATTGCATCCCAAGCCGGTATTGAAGCGGGGCAGACACTCTCTGCCGGCGAGTTAAATGCAGCGGCTCAACGCGTCCGTGCCAGTGGGCTTTTTGAAACCGTTGAGGTTGAGCCGCGAGGCAACACGCTTGTTATTCGCGTGGTGGAATTTCCAACGATCAACGCGGTGGCCATCGAAGGCAACAAACGTTTGAAGGACGATGACCTGTTGGGCTTCATTGAAACTGAGCCACGTCAGGTGTTCAGCCCGACCCGCGTGGAACGGGATGTCGTGATTCTCACCGAAGCCTATGAGCAAAGCGGCCGGGTTGCCGCGCGGATCTCGCCCAAGATTATCCGCCGCAGTGACAACCGTGTGGATGTCATTTTTGAAGTGTTCGAAGGGCGACCCATCGAAGTAAAACGCATCGGCTTTGTCGGCAACAAGGCGTATTCTGACCGCCGCTTGCGCCGCGTCATCGACAGCAAGCAAGCTGGTCTTTTGCGAGCGATCATCGCGCGCGACACTTTCGTTGCCGACCGGTTAGAATTCGACAAGCAAGTGCTGAGCGATTTCTATCTGTCGCGCGGCTATGTGGATTTCCGGGTCACCGGCACAAATGCCGAGCTTGCGCGTGAGCGTGATGGGTATTTCGTTACCTTCAACATTCAAGAAGGCCAGCAATTCCGCTTTGGTGAAATCACCACGGTCAGTGAAATGAACGGGGTGGATGCCGAAGATTACCAAAGCGTGCTCAAGATCAAGCCTGGCGTGGTATACTCGCCCACTTTGGTCGAGAACTCCATCGCGCGGATGGAGCGTCAGGCTATTCGCAATGGCGTTGATTTCATGCGGGTTGATCCGCGCATCACGCGCAATGACCGTGAGTTGACGCTCGATGTCGAATTTGTGCTGGTGCGGGGGCCGCGCGTATTTGTCGAGCGCATTGATATTGAGGGCAACACAACCACGCTTGACCGTGTTATTCGCCGTCAATTCGACACCGTCGAGGGCGATCCCTTTAATCCGCGCGAAATTCGTCAGGCTGCTCAGCGCATCCGCGCGTTGAGATATTTCTCAACGGCGGATGTCAATGCGCGCGAAGGGTCCAGTCCGGATCAGGTTGTTGTCGACGTGGATGTCGAAGAAACGACAACTGGCTCTCTGTCCTTTGGCGCAAATTTCTCCTCGGACGCAGGCTTTGGCGTATCGGTCGGCTTTTCAGAGCGAAATTTCCTCGGCCGTGGCCAGCGTGTTTCAGCGAACGTGATTGTAAATGCTGAAACGGCCAATTACAGCCTGTCCTTCGCAGAGCCTGCATTCCTTGGCCGTGATGTGGAATTCAGTGTCCGCACCTCGCTTTTGGAGACGTCTCGGAACAATAGTTTATTTGACACGATCACCGGAGATTTCCGCCCTGCCATTGGGTTTCCTCTGGGCGAAAGCAGCCGGCTGAATTTGTTTTACAATCTTGGTTATTCGGAAATGACGGACTATCCGGCGACTGGTCTGTCGCCGATCCTTGCGGCGGAGTCGGCGCAGGGCGGGGAAATCGCAAGCTCAATTGGATTTGTCTACTCCTACGACACGCGTCGCACAGGTCTTAACCCCAATGCAGGAGTTTTGCTGGAATTCGGTACGGAATTTGCCGGGCTTGGTGGAGATCAGGAGTTTATCCGTCCTAGCGTTCGAGTGATTGGACAAACGCGCGTTTTCAATGAGGAAATTACGCTTCGAGCAACACTGGAAGCGGGTGCTCTAGAATTTCTCAGCGGGAACACCCGCGCGGTTGATCGGTATACCCAGCAAGTGATCCGCGGCTTTGATGCCAATGGTTTGGGGCCGGTGCAAAATGGAGAGCATTTGGGCGGAAACTATTTCGCCGCCGCAAAGTTTGACGCGGAATTCCCGATCGGTTTGCCAGATGAATTTGGCATCAGCGGCGGCGTGTTTTATGACGTTGGCTCAATCTGGGGCCTGGACACGACTGGACCGGGTGTTGCATCCGAGGACTTTACACTACGCCACGTTGTCGGCTTCTCGCTGTTCTGGGACTCTCCCTTCGGACCTTTGCGTTTGAATTTCTCGCGTGCGCTCGAAAGCGAGCCGGGCGATGTTGAGCGTAATTTTGACATTACGGTTCGCACGGATTTCTAACATGACAAAAATCAGGACCATCCTGTCCATCGCTTTGATCGCGGGGGGCAGTTTGGTTTTTGGCCCCATCGCCGCCTCATCTCAGGATGTGGGTGTGGTGCAAAGCCAGGTGCTTGTGATCGACCCGGAGCGTTTGTTCAACCAGACACGGTTGGGTCAGAGCTATCTGGCGCTGATTCAAGTGGAACGGGATGCTCTGATCGCGCGCAATCGTCAGATCGAGGCGGAATTAGAGGCCGAGGAAAAGGCTCTGACGGAGAAGCGAGAAGAGACAAGCCCCGAGGAGTTTCGCGAGATGGCGGATGCCTTTGATACGCGGGTGCAGGATATTCGCCGCGACAGCGAACGCCGGGTGCGTGATCTGGAACGTAACCGTGAACGCGCACCGGTGGAGTTCATGCGCCAGGTCGAACCGGTTCTGGTTGACATCATGCGCGCCGCCGGGGGCGTTGTTGTCGTGGATGCGCGCAACGTGCTTTTGCGCGCTGATGTGATTGACATCACCGACGTGGCCATCGCACGCATTGACAATGTGCTGGCTCCTGGCGTTCCGGAAACCGGAACCGACGCGCCGGATGGCGAAGCGCAAGGCGGCACGGAATGAGGCGTGTGCTTGCCCCGGATCAGGCGAATTGCTAAGTCGACGTAGCCTGATGCAAGGCAGGTAAAATCTTGGCGGAAGGCGCCGGAAAGGATCGGCCATGACAGACACGCTGCAGACGGCAGATATCGAACGGATCAAAAGGCTGATCCCGCATCGGTACCCATTCCTTTTGGTGGACAAGGTTGTTGACATTGATGGCTATCAAACCGCGCGTGGGATCAAGAATGTCACGATGAATGAGCCTCATTTTCAGGGGCATTTTCCGGCCAAGCCGATCATGCCCGGAGTGACGATTGTCGAGGCCATGGCGCAGACAGCGGCCGTCATGGTCGGGGCCGCACTTGGCATGGAGGACCGCAATCTGTTGGTCTATTTCATGGCGATCGACTCGTGCAAGTTCCGCCGTATGGTGGTGCCTGGTGATGTGCTTGAGATGAAGCTTGAGACCTTGCGTGGCAAGCCCGGCGGCAAGGTCTGGAAATTCCGCGGCGTGGCGAAGGTCGGCGATGAACTGGCCGCCGAAGCAGAATTCGCAGCGATGATGGATTTGCCGAAGGAGTAAGCGCGATGAGCCGAGCTTCGGAGACGAAAATTCACCCCAGTTCGGTGATTGAAGAAGGCGCGCAGATTGGCCAAGGCGTCGAGGTTGGGCCGTTTTGCCATATTGGTGCAAACGTAAGCCTGGCTGACGGCGTTCAATTGAAAAGCCATGTTGTGGTGTCGGGCAAGACACGCATCGGTGAAGATACCGTGGTTTTCCCTTTCGCTTGCATTGGGGAAATCCCGCAGGATTTGAAATTCAAAGGCGAAGAAACCGAGCTTGAGATCGGTGCGCGTAACCGCATCCGCGAACATGTGACGATGAACACCGGCACCGAAGGGGGCGGTGGCGTGACACGTGTCGGCGATGACGGGCTTTTCATGGCGGGCTGTCATGTGGCCCATGATGCGCAGGTTGGCGACCGGGTCATCATCGTGAACAACGCCGCTTTGGCGGGGCATTGTGTGATCGAAGACGACGTGATCATTGGAGGATTGTCCGGGGTGCATCAATGGGTGCGCATCGGGCAAGGCGCTATCATTGGCGCTGTCACAATGGTGACCAATGACGTGATCCCCTACGGCCTTGTACAAGCGCCACGCGGCCAGCTGGATGGGCTCAATCTTGTGGGCCTCAAACGGCGCGGCGTCGCACGATCTGACATCACAGCCCTGCGGGCCGCCATTCAGATGCTGGCGCAAGGCGAAGGGACCTTTCAGGACCGCGCACGGCGGTTGGGTGAAGAAACAGAGAGCGACTATGTCCGGCAAATCGTGGATTTTGTGACAGCGGCCAGCGACCGGTCCTTCCTGACCCCCGGCGCGAGCTAAGCCGCCATGACCCTTGCGCTCATAGCCGGGCAGGGCGGGTTGCCGCCCTTTTTGACCAAGGCGATGCTGGCGCGGGGCGAGGTGCCGACGATTTGCGAGGTCGAGCAGTTTCCCTCGGACGTCAAAGGCGATCTGCCGCGCATTGGCTTCCGGCTTGAGACTTTGGGGACGTTCCTGCAGATTCTCAAAGAGACCGGCGTGACGCGGATCTGCATGGCCGGCTCGATGCAGCGTCCGCCGATTGATCCTGCGTTGATAGATGCAGCCACAATGCCGTTTGTTCCGCGCGTTCAGACGGCATTGGCCAAGGGCGATGACGGCACGCTGCGCGTCTTTATCGAGATATTCGAAGAGGCCGGGTTTGTCGTCGTTGGCGCGGCTGAGCTGGTGCCGGACATCTTGCCCCGTCCGGGCGTTACAATTGGCACCCTGCCGGATGATCTTGCCAAAGACATCAGCGCGGCGGAAGCGGCGTTGACCGAGATGGGTGCAGCGGATCAGGGACAGGCTGTTGTGGTCAAGAACGGACAGGTTCTATCCCGCGAAGATCAACGCGGCACCGACGCGATGCTGGATGATCTGGCTCTGGATTATGATCGGCCCTGGATTGCGGATGATCCCTTTGAACTTGCCGCTGACATGCTTGATAGCGTGGCGGATTGGCTCAGCGGTCCTGCTGCCGAGGCCAAGAGCGCTGACGGCACGGCAGAGGGTGGTCTGCTCTACAAGGCGCCGAAACCGGGACAGGAGCTGCGCGTGGATATGCCGCTGATTGGCCTGAACACGGCCATGCGCGCGGCTGAGCTGGGTCTGCGTGGGATTGTGATCGAGGCGGAGGGTGTCATGCTGCTCAATCCTGAAGGGGTCCGGCAGGTGCTTGAAGGGCAAGGCATGTTCCTCTGGGTGCGCCCCCCGGAGCTGCGGCATGAAGGTCTTTCTCATCGCGGGCGAGGCGTCTGGCGACAAGCTGGGCGCGGCGCTGATGGCGGGGCTGAAATCGTTGACAGAGGTCGAGTTCTCTGGCGTTGGCGGGCCCATGATGCAGGCCGAAGGCCTGAGTTCACTCTTCCCGATGGAAGAGTTGAGCGTCATGGGGCTCGTCGAAGTCCTGCCCAAATACTTCCACCTCAAACGCCGCATTCGCAAAACGGCAGAGGCGGCGTTGATGGCAGAGCCGGATGTGATCATTTCCATTGACAGCCCGGATTTCTGCCTGCGGGTGGCCAAGATCGTCAAGGACAACAGCAAGATACGCACTGTGCATTATGTTGCTCCGTCGGTCTGGGCCTGGCGACCTGGACGCGCCGAGAAGATGGCCAAGGTGATTGACCATGTGCTCGCGCTCTTGCCCTTTGAGCCGCCCTATATGGAGGCGACGGGCATGGCCTGTGATTTTGTCGGACATCCTGTGGTGAGTGAGCCACGCGCCAGTGAGGCAGATATTGCAGCATTCCGCGCAGAGCATGGGCTGACAGGTGCGCCGGTGCTGCTGGTTCTGCCCGGATCGCGGGGGGCGAGGTCAACCGCCTTGGACCCATCTTTGGTGCGGCGCTGCAACAGATCGCAAGTCAGAGACCTGATGTGCGGCTCGTTGTGCCCACAACAGCAGCCCGTGAGGCGCAGGTGCTCAAGCTTGTGGCAGAGTGGCCAGGCCAGCCGATCGTGGCGGCCCCGGAGGGAGATGTTGAGGCAGATGCCAACCGCAAACGCGCGGCATTTGCGGCGGCGGATTGGGCGTTGGCGGCGTCGGGCACCGTGTCGCTGGAGCTGGCTGCGGCGCGCACGCCGATGGTCATCGCCTATGACGTCAATCGCATCAGCCGCGAGATCATCAAGCGGATGCTGAAGATCGACACGTTGACGTTAGTCAACCTGGTGTCTGAAACCCGTGCCGTGCCCGAGTTCAACGGCGAGTTCTGCAAGCCTGAGCTGATTGCCAAGGGCGTTCTGGAGATGATGGACAGTCCTGGCGCACAGCTGGATGCGATGCAGGTGACAATGGAGCGCCTGGGCGAGGGGGTGAGGCCCCGGGGCTCAGAGCGGCGAAGGCTGTGATGGGTGGCTGTCTGCGTTGTTGATGCCGATGGTTCGAACGCTCGGTCTCTTGCGAGATAGAGGATATTGTGGCCTGCCTGCGCGATGTGCCGAAAGGTGGGTGCAGGGTAGACTTTGAGGCTGACAACTTGAGCCAGAATTTCTTTTTTAGGCTCCAAGGAGCCGGTTTTGATGTAGGGTGCATGGTGGCGCGTCAGGTGCATGCGGCGATGTCTGTAAAGCGCACCAAGACCGACAAGACGGACGCCCACCGGACGAGGTCTCGTGGATGACGCCGAGTTTGTCTGCCGCGACTGACTTGCCCGAGACAAAGCGGGGCGCTCCGCGTCAAATCCGACACATTCACGCAACGGTGCAAACGAACCTGACCAACAATGACTGCGAAGAGAGTCGTGACCCGGATAAGTGACAAAGATCCCTAAAGACGGAAACGCAGTGATGAAATAAGCTTGACCCAAACACCCGATTAGAGAAGCGGATTTTCCCGACAATGCCGGGTCTAAGGTTTTGTAGCAGCTGTTCAGATTTGGCCGATCGTCGCGTGTTGGATTAGTAAATTGGGTCTCAAGCAGCTTAAAGCGCGCGTGTGCGACTTACATTGTCAAAAAAAGTGGTGCAGATGCGTAGATTGTAATGCTTCTACTCGCGCTCGGTTCCGGTGGCGCGGGCAAACACGCCGACCAAGAACGCAGTTGTCAGTCCAAACATCAAGATGCCTGTCACCGAAGCCATCGCGCCAAAGATGCGATGATCAGGGCCAAGAGTGACATCCCCGTATCCCACGGTCGTATAGGTCACGAGTGCGAAATAGATAGAAGCCTCATATCCTGGCAAAGCGCCGACAATCCAGATGCCGGCTGCCCAGATATAGACCTGCAATGTATGCGAAAGTGCAAACGCGCCAAAGACGAGCGAAATAAGCCCGAGAGTCCCGCGTTGCCGGTCCGACGTTTGCATAGGTCTTTGCGATATTAGAAAAGACACAAGCCAAGAGGCAATCGCAATGTGCAGCAGCCCGCAAATGATCAAAAGCAGACTGCCCAGTG